>JANMMN010000375.1:0-11792 GCA_031373405.1 Actinomycetes bacterium | reverse complement strand
GTGCTTGATCCAGTTCTGCTTGCGCAGCTCCATCGGGTCACGCCCGAGCTCGACGGCCAGCTCGTCCATGATCCGCTCGATGGCGTACGTCGCCTCCGGGCGGCCCGCGCCGCGGTAGGCGTCGGTCGGCGTCTTCGTCGTGTAGACGCCGGTGCAGGTGAAGTCCAGCGCCTCCATCTTGTAGACGCCGGAGTACATGAACATGCCGAGCAGGGGCGTGCCGGGCGTGATGATCTGCAGGTAGGCACCCATGTCGGCGAGCAGCTCGACCTTCATCCCGACGATCGTGCCGTCATCGGTCACCGCGAGCTCGATGTCCTGGACCTGGTCGCGGCCATGGTGGGTCGCGACCATGTGCTCGGAACGCGTCTCGGTCCACTTCACCGGCTTGCCGAGCTTGCGGGCGAGGACCACGGCGAGGACCTCCTCGCGGTAGATCTGCAGCTTCGCGCCGAATCCACCCCCGACGTCGGGCGCGACGACGCGGATCTGGTTCTCGGGGATCCCGGTGAGCAGGGCGAGCAGCACCCGCAGGATGTGCGGGATCTGGGTCGACGTCCACAGGGTGATCTCGTCGCTCATCCCGATGGGGGCGGCCACGACGGCGCGCGGCTCCATCGGGCTGGGGATGAGCCGCTGGTTGATGAAGCGCCGCTTCACGACGCGGTCGGCCTTGGCCTTGGCCGCTTCGTAGTCGCCCCACGGGATGTTGAGCGTGTAGCACTGGTTGGTGCCCATGTCTGAGTGCACGAGGGGTGAACCCGGCGTGAGCGCCTTCTCCATGTCGACCACGGCGTCGAGGTGCTCGTAGGTGACGTCGATGAGGTCGAGGGCGTCGACGGCGAGGTACATCTCCGTCGCGAGCACGACCGCGACCACGTCGCCGGCGTACTTCACCTCGTCGACGCAGATCGCCGGGTAGTGGCTCATCTTGATGTCGTCGGTGACCGGCCACACGCAGGTGGACCCGGCGAGCTCAGGGAAGTCCTTGCCGGTGTAGACGTGGACGACGCCCTCGAGGTCGAGAGCGGCGGACGCGTCGATGCTCACGATGCGGGCGTGCGCGATCGAGCTGCGCAGCGTCGCCATGTAGAGGGTGCCGGGAAGCTGGATGTTGTCGGTCCAGTTCGTGCGCCCGGTGAGCAGGCGCGCATCCTCCTTGCGACGGTCCGCACGGCCGATGGCCGCCCCGTCGGTGCGCATCACGGTCTCGGTCATGAGGTCCCTCCGCGCATCTCTGCCGCGGCCGTCGCGACCGCCTTGACGATGTTGTGGTAGCCCGTGCACCGGCACAGGTTGCCCTCGAGCCCGGCGCGGATCTCCGCCTCGGTCGGGTCGGGGTTCTCCGAGAGCAGGTCGACCGAGGCCATGACCATGCCCGGTGTGCAGAAGCCGCACTGCAGGCCGTGGCACTCCTTGAACGCCTTCTGCACCGGGTGCCACTCGCCGTCCTCGACCGCGAGGCCCTGGATGGTCGTGACCGTGTGGCCGTCCACCTGGACGGCCAGGACGCTGCAGGACTTCACGCTGCGACCGTCGACGAGCACGGTGCAGGCGCCGCAGTTGGAGGTGTCGCAGCCGATCGGAGTGCCGACGAGGCCGAGGTCCTCACGCAACCAGTGGACGAGGAGCAGCCGTGGCTCCACCTCGCCGTGGCGGTGGGTCCCGTCGACCGTGACGCCGATAAGGGTCATCGCATGTCTCCCGGGTGGGTCGATGGTCGGCGACGCCCGGGCAGACGTCGTCGTCTGGCGGGGACGGTACCGCCGAAGCAGGCCGTGCACGGGCGGTTCGGCAAAGCCGAAGGGCCGACCGGAGTGGCCGGACCGGTGAGGCCGCCGGCCCTCGTCGAGCCGGTGCACCGCGGGGGCGTCGCCCGACCTACGCTCCTCCAGGAGAGGTGTCCCCGCCCGTGGGTCACAGGACGGAGATCAGGTGAGCGGCGGCGCCGACGTCGTGGTGCACCCCGACCGGGGCAGGGGCGAGCCCGTCAGGATGGTCGAGCTCGGCCGGGTCGTCGTCGTGATCGTGACCGCGGTCGTGATCGCGCTCGCCGCGGCAGTGGCGTCCGTGGCGTCCTACGTCGCAGGCGCGGACGACCCGCCGGAGCCGGTGAACGTGACGCTCGGCACGTGGGACGTGCTCGTTCAGCAGTCGAGACCGCCGAACGCGCTGATCCTTGCGGCGCTGTTCGCGATGCTGGCGATCGCCGCCGGCGCGGTGGCGCTCGAAGGCGCCGCGGCGCTGCGCATCCTGCGGAACCCGGACCGCCAGCTGCTCGAGCTGGCGACACCGATGCTGGCGTACCGCGCCGCGAGCGGGCCGGTACGGGTCACGGTCCTGGTGCCCGCGCACAACGAGGAGCTGTCCCTCCCGGCGACGCTCGAGGCGCTGCTGGAGCAGACCCGGAGGCCAGACCGCGTCGTCGTGGTGGCTGACAACTGCACCGACCGCACGGTCGAGATCGCCCGGGAGCACGGATGCGAGGTGTTCGAGTCCGTGGACAACACCGATCGCAAGGCCGGGGCGCTCAACCAGGCGCTCGGGCGAATCCTCCCGGAGCTCGGATCCTCGGACGCGATCATGGTGATGGATGCCGACACCCGGATCGGTCCGCGCTACCTCGAGGCGGCGGCGCGTGAGCTCGACGAGGACCCTGATCTGGAGGCGGTCGGCGGCATCTTCTACGGCGAGGACGGTGTCGGGCTCCTCGGTCAGTTCCAGCGAAACGAGTACACCCGGTACTCCGGCGAGATCCACCGCCGCCGCGGCCGTGTCTTCGTGCTCACCGGCACAGCCTCGGTGTTCCGGGCCGACTCGTTGAGGGCTGTCGCCGGCGCGCGGGAGATCTGCCTCCCGGGGGAGGCGGGTCAGGTCTACGACACGGCAGCCCTCACCGAGGACAACGAGCTCACCATCGCACTCAAGTCCCTCGGCTCCCCGATGGTGTCGCCGCGCGAGTGCACCGTGACGACGGAGATCATGCCGACCTGGGGAGACCTGTGGCGGCAGAGGTTGCGCTGGCAGCGCGGTGCACTGGAGAACATCGCGGCGTACGGCATCACCACCGCGACCGTCCGCTACTGGGGCCAGCAGGTCGGCATCGCCTACGGCGCGATCGCACTGAACAGCTACCTGTTCCTCATGATCGTGACATTGCTGGCCTTCGAGGAGTGGGTGTGGTTCCCGTTCTGGCTGGTCGTCGGGTCGGTGTTCGTGGCCGAGCGCGTGGTCACCGCCTGGTCCGGCGGGTGGAAGGCGCGCCTGCTCGCCGTCACGGTGTTTCCCGAGCTGGTCTACGACGTGTTCCTGCAGGCGGTCTTCGCCCGGTCACTGTTCGACATCCTCGTCGCACGGCGGGCTTCGTGGGGGCACGTCCAGCACGCGGCACCGACGCAGGAGGCGTTATGAACGGCATCGTCGCGGGCATCCTTCTCCCGGCCAGCACGCTCTCCCAGCCGTGGTTCCAGACCCTCGCGGCGTTCGTCGCGTGCAACACGCTGATCTATGTCGGTCTCACGGTCGCGAAGACCATCCGGTGGCCGCAGCCGCTCCGGGCACGCCGACGCAGGCGTGAGCGCACCGCAGCGCTCAGCGCCTGACTCCGGTGCTCCCGCGGGCCCGGCGTCGCAAGCTCCAGGGCGCGGGGACCGGTCAGAGCGCCTCGGGGAGATCTCGATCGCCGAGGTGCGCATCGCGGGCCAGGTGCTCGCGCAGCGACGCACGATTGCCGACCGCGGGCTCGGTGCTCGAGAGGAAGTCGAGCAGCACCCGCGCGAACCGTTCGGGCTCGTCCTGGTGGGGGAAGTGGCGAGCCTGCTCGAAGATCTCGAGCCGGCTGCCGGGGATGGCTGCGTGCGCGGAATGGGCGTGCGCGATCGGGATGATGGCGTCGAGCTCTCCCCATACCAGGAGGGTCGGGCGTCCCGTCCCGAGGTAGAGCCGGTCGTGCGCGCTGACCCGCTGGCCACCGGGCTCGATGACGCTGCGCAGCGTGTGCACGAACGCCGTCCGCGTCGGGAGGTCGGCGAGTGAGGCGTACCCGCGGGCTGCCTCCAGCACCGACGGGGCGGGTCGCACCGGCGACCAGGCGAAGAGCCGTGAGACCGCAGCGCCCGCGCGGGCGATCCGGCGGTGCGCGATGACCGGGAGGACCAGCTCCGCGCCGGGCAGCGCGGCCGCGCGCAGCACCCAGCTCACCTCGCGACCGAGACCGCCGCTGGCGACGAGCCCGAGCCGCTCGGTGTACTCCGGGTGCTGGTAGGCGAACTGCAGTGCGACACCGCCACCGAACGAGTGCCCCACGACCGTGGCGCTGGTGTGCCCCAGCTGCTCGAGCAGGTCACGCAGCCCGGTCGCGAACGCTCCCAGGGAGTAGTCGCCGCGCGGCTTGTCCGACGACCCGTGACCCACGAGGTCGGGGGCGATGACGTGCGCCTGCTGCGCGAGCGCCGGCATCACCGGCTCCCACGTCGCGGAGCTGCTCGTCAGCCCGTGCAGCAGCACCAGCACGGGCAGGTCTGGGTCGCCCGCGACCCGGTATGCCACGCGATGGCCGTGCAGCACCGTCTCGGTCAGCCGGATCTCGGTGTTCCCTGCCCTCGTCATGGCTCCACCATGCCACTCGGGGGGCGGTCTCTCGCGCCGACCGGACCGCGCTGCCCCGTCGCGCACACCGTTCGCGCAAACCGTTCGCGACCCGGTTGTGCGGCGTAGCCTTGGGGGTGTGATCCGGGTGACGCTGGGACGCAGCTCCGTGCAGCGCGCCGGGTCGGTGAGGACGTGATGGTGATGATGTACGGCGACTTCGGATACGGCGCAGGCGTGCTGATGCTCCTGGTGGGTTTGTTCTGGGTGGCGCTGATCGTGCTGATCGTCTGGCTGGTGACGAAGGTATGGCCTGGCGCCGGCCACACCTCGGGCGCCGCTCCCCGGACGACCACTGGTGTGACCGGCCCGATGGAGAGCCCGGAGCAGGTCCTCGACCGGATGTTCGCGCTGGGGGAGATCGACGAGGCGACGTACCGGGGCCGACGGACCGCGCTCGCCGAGATGAAGCAGCAGCCGTGAGCCGCCGGGGGTATGCGATCGCGCTCGCCGCTGCCGTCGTCGTCCTGATCAGCTCGATGATGGTGACCGCGCTCGTCATGGTCGGAAATCGAGGAGACCGCGGAGTCGCCCGTGGGCCAGGGATCTACGGCGGGAACGACAGGGGTCCCGGGATGATGGGTCGGGGCGACGACGCGCAGGGTGGGCGTTCGCTCGTCGAGTCGCAGAAGATCGCGTCGGACTGGCTGAGCGCCAACGAGCCTGGCGCGCAGCTCGGTCGGGGTGTCCCGATGCGCAAGGGTGACGTGTTCCCAGTCCTGCGCGACGGTGTGACGGTCGGCACGCTGCTGGTCGTCGACCGCAACGGAGCCGTCCGTTACCGGGAGCTCCGGGCGGCTGCCCCGGGTCCGAGACCCTCCGGCACCGCCTGACGGTCGGGGCGATCGGTGGAGCGCTTCGAGTACGTCGCGTGGATAGTCGACAGCCGGCTGCCCCCGTCGGACCGGGATGCGGAGTGGCCGGTCATGTTCATCGTGTCCGCCCCGAACGCGGCGGCCGCCCATGAGTGGGGCGACCGGCTGGCAGGGAGCCGGTTCCCGCAGGGTCAGGTCCAGGAGTTCTCCTGGTCGCTGGTCGTGCCGGCCGCGGAGTCGGTCACGCCTGGGCTGTCGATGATGGCGGTGGTGGCGTACGGCCACTGTGCATCGGACGCCGAGATCGGCTGGTAGCGCGGTCAGGAGCGTGGGCGTCGCGCCGGTGATCGACTCGAAGTCGACGTTGAGGAGCCTGCGGATCTGTGCGCCCGGAGGGACTCGAACCCCCAACCAGCCGGGTAGAAACCGGCTGCTCTATCCGTTGAGCTACGGGCGCGGGATGTGAGTCAGAGCCTAGGTCTCCGGCCCCGCCGAACTCGCCGGACCCCGATCCGCGTGGTCCCGCATGCGCGGGAAGGTGACATCGTGACAGGCCGTCCTCGGCCGTCCACAGCCCGCCCGACCGTCGGTGCGTCCACAGCCGCGCCTCCGGCACGACCGTCGCGTCGTACGCCGTCGGCAGGGTCGGGTCGTCGGACCGGGGCACGCCCGGTCCCCGGTCCCGGAGGTCTCGATGCAGTCCACGGTCACCCTCGTCGGCAATCTCGTCACCGACGTCACCCTGCGCGAGACGACCGCGGGTGTCGTCGCCAACTTCCGCCTGGCCGTGAGCAACGGCTACCTCGACAAGCGCACCCAGCAGTATGTCGAGCGCACGACCTACCTCGGCATCTCGGCCTGGCGCCGGCTGGGGGAGAACGTGGCCGCGTCCCTGCACAAGGGGCAGCCGGTCGTCGTCGTGGGACGGCTGCGGCAGCGCGAGTTCGAGCGCGAGGGCCAGAAGATCACCCTCATCGAGGTCGACGCCGACCTGGTCGGGCACGACCTCGCCCGCGGGAGCGCGGAGTTCGCCCGCAACCCCCGCGGCCCGCAGACTGCCGACCTGACGCGCACGGAGGAGACTCCCGGGCTCAGCAGCGTCCCCGAGCCCCGCTTCGAGGAGGGCAGCACCCCGACGTGGCTCGCGCCCGGCGTGCCGGTCGCCGAGCCGGCCGCCTGATCGAGCCATCGCTCGGAGTCGAGCACGACGCCGTCGGCGATTCAATCCGGTCGTTCGCGCGTCAGTTCTGTGGGCGCTGCCTCGTCATGACTCACCGAGCTGCCGAGCGCCGTCGACCTCGTTCCAGCGGATCTGCTGCACCCGGATGGGGATCTCCGGGTTCGGCCCGCCACGCAGGCTCTCGTCCACGTAGAGGAACCCGTCCTCCGACTCGGGGCAGTAGGCCACGACGACACGCTCACGCTCGAGCATGGCGAGCCACGAGTCCACACGTTCCTGGTCACCTTCGTGGATCGGGAAGCCGGTACGCAGCCGACCGAGCAGCCGGAGCATCCGGGCCGGGTACGCCATCGCGTGCTCCGGGCGCACCCGCCAGGGCAGGCAGTCGTGGTACCGGTGCCCGGTGGGGCTGTTGAGTGCCGCCCGGGCGAGCGCCGCCGACACCGTGGACCTGGCGACGGGCTGACCGGTGCGGTGCTCCCACTCGAGCGCGATCTCCGCGTGCGTGAGCCCGCCTTGGGTCATCCGGAACAGATCGGCGTCCGAGGGCTGCATTCCTGGAGCCGTGATGTCGCGCCCCTGTCGTGGCCGTTCGACGGCGGTGGGCCGTCCACCGTCACGGTAGGCTCAGTGAGTCCCGGTGACCACCCACGCGGCCTGACGGCCGGATGCTCCGAGGCGAGCAGGAAAGCCCGAGATACCGGGCCACGTACCCTGATCTCCTCTCACCGCCCACTCACTCTGCAGGTCAGGACCTATGGCTGAGTTCATCTACACGCTGCGCAAGGCCCGCAAGGCGCACGGCGACAAGGTCGTCCTCGACGACGTGACGCTGTCGTTCCTGCCGGGAGCCAAGATCGGCGTGGTCGGCCCCAACGGCGCCGGCAAGTCCTCGCTCCTCAAGATCATGGCGGGGCTCGACCACGCGTCCAACGGCGACGCGATCCTGAGCCCCGGGTACACCGTGGGGATGCTCGCGCAGGAGCCGCACCTCGACGAGTCCAAGTCGGTCCTGGAGAACGTCCAGGAGGGCATGGCAACGACCATGGCGAAGGTCGACCGGTTCAACGAGATCTCCGTCGAGCTCGCGGATCCCGACGCCGACTACGACAAGCTCCTCGCCGAGATGGGCACGCTGCAGGAGGAGATCGACCACCTCGGCGCCTGGGATCTCGACTCCCAGCTCGAGCAGGCGATGGACGCACTGCGCTGCCCGCCGCCCGACGCCGACGTCTCCGTGCTCTCCGGCGGTGAGAAGCGCCGCGTCGCACTCTGCAAGCTGCTGCTCCAGGCCCCCGACCTGCTGCTGCTCGACGAGCCCACCAACCACCTCGACGCCGAGAGCGTGCAGTGGCTCGAGCAGCACCTCGAGAAGTACGCCGGCACCATCGTGGCCATCACGCACGACCGCTACTTCCTCGACAACGTCGCCCAGTGGATCCTCGAGCTCGACCGCGGTCGGGCCTACCTGTACGAAGGCAACTACTCGACGTACCTGGAGAAGAAGCAGGAGCGCCTCAAGGTCGAGGGCGCCAAGGACGCCAAGCTCAAGCGTCGCCTCTCCGACGAGCTCGAGTGGGTGCGCTCCAACGCGAAGGCCCGCCAGACCAAGAGCCGCGCCCGGCTCGACCGCTACGAGGAGATGGCGATCGAGGCGGACAAGGCCCGCAAGCTCGACTTCGACGAGATCCAGATCCCCCCGGGCCCGCGTCTCGGCAGCCTGGTGGTCGAGGCCAAGGGCCTCACCAAGGGTTTCGACGACAAGCTGCTCATCGACGAGCTGTCCTTCACCTTGCCGCGCAACGGCATCGTCGGCGTCATCGGCCCCAACGGCGTCGGCAAGACCACGCTGTTCAAGATGATCGTCGCTGCTGCCGAGGGCACCACCGACGACAAGGACGCGCTGCCCAACGCAGGCGAGCTTCGGGTCGGCGAGACCGTGAAGCTGTCCTACGTCGACCAGGACCGCTCCGGCATCGATCCCGACAAGAACCTGTGGGAGGTCGTGTCCGACGGCCTCGACTGGATCAAGGTCGGCAACGTCGAGATGCCCAGCCGCGCCTATGTGTCCGCGTTCGGGTTCAAGGGCCCGGACCAGCAGAAGCGTGCCGGCATCCTCTCCGGTGGGGAGCGCAACCGGCTCAACCTGGCGCTCACGCTCAAGCAGGGCGGCAACATGCTCCTGCTCGACGAGCCCACCAACGACCTCGACGTCGAGACCCTCGGGTCGCTGGAGAACGCGCTGCTGGAGTTCCCCGGGTGCGCCGTGATCACCTCCCACGACCGGTGGTTCCTCGACCGCGTCGCGACGCACATCCTCGCCTACGAAGGCGAGTCCACCTGGTTCTGGTTCGAGGGCAACTTCGACTCCTACGAGAAGAACAAGATCGAGCGGCTCGGCGCTGACGCGGCCCGTCCGCACCGCGCGACGTACCGCAAGCTCACCCGCGGCTGATCCGGCATGCAGCTGGCGAAGGACGAGGCCGCCTACCTCGCGGCATTCCTCGCGAAGATCACCGGGTGGGACGAGCGCGCCGCGGTGCGGGTCCAGGCGCGCGGGGGAGCCGTCGGTGTCTACGCGCCGAGCCCGCTCGACGTGCTCGCCTTCGTCGCGCTCCCGCTGGTCGACCGGATCGACGAGCCGGTCGACACCACGGTGAGCGCGGGTCGGCTGCGCGACATCATCGGTGACGTGTCGCGCATCGGCTCCTCGATGAGCCTCGCGCTGCCGGACCCGGTGACCGGCTCGGCCTCCCTCGCCGTGCTGCCGCCAAATTCACCGTGGTCACCGGGGGAGCGCGGCATGGCCGGCGACCTCACGCCGCGGATCGACGCCGCCGTCGCTGAGTTCCGTGCGTCGGTGCCGCGGAGCGGGTCGTTCCACGCCGAGCTCGTCGCCGAGGCCGCGTGGGACGCGCCGGGCTGGGGTGGGCTGCCGATGCGGGCGCTGCACGCCGCTCGACTGTTGGGTTTCCTCACCCACCCGGGGGCGCGGATCGAGTCGGGCACGGTGTCCGGCTGGAAGCGTCTCGTCACCCCGGCAGGTCAGGTCTTCGTCCGGAGCGCGGCGGGTCCGACCCGACTCAGCCTCGTCCCGACCATCCGCTGATCGAGCTCAGGCGCAGCCAGCAAATCGAGTCCGGTGGCAACGTGAGCCCGCCGCGGCCATCGTGGACGACGCCGCCGGACTCGACCAGGATCTCCCCGGCGGCCACGACCTCGACGGTCTCCGCGCCGGTGTTGAGCAGCACGAGCACCGGCGCAAGACCCGGTCGCTCGAACGCGACCACGGCGGCGTGACCCGCGTCGACCCAGCGCATCTCGCCGTCACCGAGCACCGGGCTCTCGCGACGGGCGCGCAGCGCACGACGGTAGACGGCCAGGGTGGAGTGCTCGTCGAGTGCCTGCGCCTCGGCGGTGAGGCCGGCCCAGTCGAGCGGCTGGGGCAGCCACGGCGTACCCGTCGTGAAGCCGTACGGCGGGGCGTCGCCGGACCACGGCAGCGGCACGCGGCAGCCGTCGCGGCCCTTGAGCTGGCCTTGGGTGCGGAAGTACGTCGGGTCCTGGCGCACCTCGTCCGGGAGGTCGAGCACCTCGGGCAGCCCGAGCTCCTCGCCCTGATAGAGATACGCCGATCCCGGCAGCGCGAGGGAGAGCAGCGAGAGCGCCAGCGCACGACGGCGTCCGGTCTCGAGGTCGTGGGACTGGTCGTGACGCACCGGGGCGAAGCGGGTGACGGGTCTCCACACGTCGTGGTTGGAGAGCACCCAGGTGGGCGGGGCGCCGACCGCCGCCGAGCTGAGCAGCGAGGTGCCGATGACGTCCCGGATGACCTCGGCGTCCCACCACGCCTTGAGGAAGTGGAAGTTGAAGGTCGTGTGCAGCTCGTCGGGCCGGGTGTACGCCGCCTGCGCCTCGGCCGTGCTCACCCACGCCTCACCCACGAACACGCGCGGCGGGTCGTAGGTATCGGCGAGGCGACGCCACTCCCGCCACACCTCGTGCACCTCCGGCTGGTCCCACGCCGGACCTTGCTCGTTGCCGGCGAGCACCCGGGCGAGCGGGTCGTCGATGACGGGACCGTCGGGGTAGCCCTCGGCCTTGATGAGCGAGTGCGCGACGTCGATGCGGAAGCCGTCGACTCCGAGGTCGAACCAGAAGCGCAGGGTCTCGGCGAAGTCGGCGTGGATCTCCGGGCTGCCCCAGTTGATGTCGGGCTGCGAGGTGTCGAACAGGTGGAGGTACCACCAGCCGCCGTGGCCGGGGATCGGCGTCCAGGCTGGTCCGCCGAACGCGCTCGGCCAGTTGGTCGGCGGCAGCTCGCCCGCCTCGCCGGTGCCGCGCAGCGCGTGGAAACGGGACCACTCAGGAGACCCGGGTGCAGTCTCGAGGGCGGCCTTGAACCAAGCGTGCTCCCACGAGAAGTGGTTGGGAACGACATCGATGAAGACGCGCATCCCCAGCGCGTGGCAGTCCTCGACGATGCCGCGCAGGTCCGTGACCGTGCCGAGCCGCGGGTCGACCTCGCGGGGGTCGGCGACGTCATAGCCGCCATCGAGCAGGGGCGAGGGGTAGAACGGCGAGAGCCAGACCGCGTCGACACCGAGGACGTGCAGGTAGGGGATGCGCGAGCGGATCCCGGGCAGGTCGCCGAGGCCGTCGCCGTCGGAGTCGGCGAACGAGCGCGGGTAGATCTGATAGACGACGGCGTCACGCCACCAGTCGCGCGCCTCGCGCGGGGGGAGCCCGGCGTTGCCGTCCAGCGCCGGGAGCCCGAGCGGGCGGTCGGCGGTCATCGCGGGTTCTCGTGCATCGTCATCCCCGGTCCAGGCTGCGCGGCGGGCGGCTCGGCGTTGGTCATCGCGATGGCGGCACCGACGAGGTAGCGCCACAGCTCGGCCTCGAGCACCGGGTCGAGCCCGTGCTCGGCGATGGCGTGGTCGAGCCCGACCCGGATGTGGGCGAGCCAGTGCTCGCGGGCGACCTCGTCGATGACGTAGGGGGCGTGCCGCAGGCGCAGTCGCGGGTGCCCCCGTTCGTCGGAGTAGGTCGTCGGGCCGCCCCAGTACTGCTCGAGGAAGAGCAGGAATCGGCGCTCGGCCGGAGCCAGGTCGGCGTCGGGGTACAGCGGCCGCAGCACCGCGTCGGTC
>JANMMN010000362.1:0-4060 GCA_031373405.1 Actinomycetes bacterium | reverse complement strand
GTCGAACATGGTGCTGCTCTGCCACGGCCACCACCACCTCGTCCACGAAGGCCACTGGAGCATCACCCGAGCACCCGACACCCGCCCCGGCCAACCCGGCTACTGGCAGCTCGACCCACCCCGACGCCGGCCCTGACCGCGCACCCCGCGACCAGGGCGCACCACCCGTCGTCGCCACCCGTCACCCCGTGCTGCACACCACGAGACGCCGCTCAGCGCTCCACCGGTGCCAGCAGCCGCGATCCCGGTCGCGATCCCTGCCGCGATCCCGGTCGCGGTGCCGGCGCGGTACCGCGGGCGACAGATGCGGTGCCGCGAACGACGGTCAACAGCAACGGCAGGTCGCCCTAGAGAACCGAGACGATGACATCGAGGCGGCGTACGCCTGCCGGTGGCACGGGCGAGGCCAGCTCGGCGACCATGCCAGCCTTCTCACACGCGTCGGCGAGGCCGTCCGCGTCGCGCGGCTCAGCCCCGTCGGTCAGCCACGCACGGACCAACCGCCCCTTGCTCGCCTTGTTGAAGTGGCTCACGACGGCGCGCGAGCCGTCCGGGAGCTCCTGCAGCACGCGCACGGCGACGGTGCGCCGAGCGATGTCTCCGGTCGGCCGCCACAACGCGGCGTAGGCACCGGAACGCATGTCGACGACGAGTCCGCGCGCAGCCGCCGTGCTCATCGTCACCGCGAGCGGTTCACGCCACACCCCCGCCAGGGTGCCGAGCGGGGGGAGCGTGGTGTCGCCGGAGAGGCGGTACGCCGGGATCCGGTCACCGAGTCGCAGTACACCGAAGAGCGCGCTGAAGACGAGCAGCGATCGCTGGGCGCGACGCTTCGCCGCTGGGTCGAGCGTGGCAAGGTCGAGCGCGTCGTAGAGGACACCGGTGTAGATCCGACCAGCGGGCGCCGTGGGGGCCGTGAGCAGCGCGGAGTCGCGCGCCACCTCGTCGGTCTGGCGCGGCGAGAGCCCCAGGACGCGCAACGCACCCTGGGCGTCGCCGGCCGTCAGCTCGACGAGTGCGTCGAGAACCTTCTCGCGGGTGGAGGTCAGCTCAGGGAACGACAGCGAGTCGAGATCGAGCGGACGCCCTCGACGGGGTGCGAACTTGCCTTCCGACGGTGGCAGCAGCACGAGCACGGGGACGATCCTCGCTGACGCGACGGCTGAGAGGGCACTCGGGTCCAATCATGCTGCCGTGGGCTGGGGCCGCCCGTAGGTTGGACCGGTGACCCGTCGTTGGCTGCGCGCCCAGGCCCGCCAGGGCGACGTGCTGCGGGCCGGGTTCCAGGCGGTCCGCGACGAGCAGGGGGTGCCCGTCGGATTCCCCGACGACGTGCTCGCCGAGGCCGAGGTGAGCGCGTCGGGTCCGCAGCCGGCACCGCCGCCCGACGGCTCGGCACGTCACGACGCCACCGCGCTCCCGTTCGTCACCATCGACCCGGCCGGCTCGACCGACCTCGACCAGGCGGTGTTCATCGAGCGGCTGGGCACGGGCTTTCGCGTGCACTACGCAATCGCCGACGTAGCCGCCTTCGTGCTGCCCGGGGGAGCCCTCGACCGCGAGACGCACCGGCGCGGCGTGACGTTCTACAGCCCGGACCTGCGCACCCCGCTGCACCCGCCCGTGCTCTCCGAGGACGTCGCGAGCCTGCTGCCCGACGTCGACCGTCCTGCCGTGCTCTGGCGGATCGACCTCGACTCCGCCGGCCAGGTGGTCGAGGTCGACGTCGAGCGTGCGGTGGTGCACAGCGTCGCCAAGCTGTCCTACGGCAACGTCCAACGGGCACTCGACAGTGGCAGCGCCGAGGACTCCCTCGTCTGCCTGCGCGAGGTCGGACTGCTGCGCCAGGAACGCGAGGTCGAGCGCGGCGGTATCGACGTCCGCGTGCCCGACCAGGAGATCGAGGACGACGGCCCCGGCTATCGGCTCGCCATGCGGGCACCGCACCCGGTCGAGGCGTGGAACGCCCAGATCTCCTTGCTCACCGGCATGTCCGCGGCACGGATGATGCTCGACGCGGGTGTCGGCATCGTGCGGACCATGCCGCCTCCGCCGGCCGAGGACTACGAGCGACTTCGGCGTACGGCGGCGGGCCTCGAGATCGACTGGCCGCACGAGATGCCCTACGCCGAGCTCGTGCGCGACCTCGACCCGCGGCCCCCGACGCATGCCGCGTTCCTCAACCTCGTCACGGTGCTGCTGCGCTCGGCCGACTACACGGTCATCAACCGCGCGGTCGACGACGACGTCCCCGACGTGCTGCGTCACGCCGCCGTCGCATCGGGCTACGCGCACGTGACTGCGCCGCTGCGACGACTCGTCGACCGCTACGCCGCCGAGTGCTGCCTCTCGATCGCCGCCGGCGTGCCCGTGCCGCCGTGGGTGCTCGACGGACTGCCGGCATTGCCCGAGGAGATGCGGGCGGCAGACCAGCGGGCCCGCGCCCTCGACCGAGCCTGCGTCGACCTGATGGAGGCGGTGCTGCTCGAGTCGAAGGTGGGCGAGGAGTACACCGCCGTGGTGGTCGACCAGCGCAAGGACTACGACGTCGTCCAGCTGCACTGGCCGGCGGTGCGCGCCCGGGTCGCCGGTGGTGGCCTCGGGCTCGGCACCCGGGTGCGGCTGCGACTCGTCGGCGCCGACCCGGGCCGCCGCCGCGTCGAGTTCGTGCCGGTCTGAGTCGTCGCTGGATCTCGGCGTACGCCGCGGCGCCCGCGAACCGGTATCCTGGCGGAGCAGACGAGTCGGTCGGGCGACCGCGGCAGGAGTCCCTCGGGACGAGCGCTGAGGAAAGTCCGGACTCCACAGGGCAGGGTGGTGGGTAACACCCACCCGGGGTGACCCGCGGGACAGTGCCACAGAGAACAGACCGCCGTCGGTGCTCGCACCGGCGGTAAGGGTGAAACGGTGGTGTACGAGACCACCAGCGTGGCGGGTGACCGTCACGGCTCGGCAAACCCCACCCGGAGCAAGGTCAAGAAGGGCGGCTCCTCGGAGCTTCCTGCGCAGGCGTTCGAGGACGGCCCGTCCGAGCCTGCGGGTAGACCGCACCGAGGTCGTTGGTGACAACGGCCCCAGATGGATGGTCGTCGCCGGTCGTTCGCGACCGGGACAGAATCCGGCTTACAGACCGGCTCGTCTGCACCCCTCGTCCGCAGGACGAGCCTCGATGTCGTATTCGCCCGGTGTGGGCCGACTGTGGCAAGCGCGTTGCGTGTTCGACCGCGGACAGAGAGTAGTAGTTGGTCGAGGTACGCCACTCAGCAGACCATCGTCGCTGCTCCCTCCTATGGTGGGACGCGGCCGCGTGGGAGACACCGACGGGGTCGGAGGGGGACGACATGAGACAAGTAGGAAAGTTGCTGTCACTGGCGGCCGTGGGGGCCATGGTGACCGGCGTGATGGTCGGGGTCACCGCGACCTCGGCTAACGCCGACAGTGCGACGATCAACTTCGATGGCTTCACCGCCGGCTCGCCCAACGGCCAGGGCGGATGGGTCGCCACGGGCGCGTTCGACCACAAGATCGTGGACAACGCCGGAGCGCCGGCCGCCTTCGGGACCCGGAGCCTGCGGATCTCGAACGCCATCACGGCCGGCTCCTTCGGGGATCAGACGTTCTCGCCGTCCCTCCAGGATGAGGCCGGGGAAGCGATGGCACTCAGCGGCGGGCTGTCAGGCGGAAGCCGACAGCCGCACTTCGCAGCCCAGTGGGACTTCGCCTCGACCGTCCCGACTGCGGAGCAGCCCGGACTCGCCATGACGGCCAGCCCCGACCGCGGTGACGGCGCCCGGATGAGCTGGCTGCAGATGCTCGACACTCCGACCGGCCTCGAGGTTCGCTTCAGCGACTACCGCGACGAGCATGTCGTGGGAACCACGGCAGATCCGGCAAGCGGCTGCGGCGCGAACGACGACTGGTTCTACACGACGGTCGCATCGGGGCTTGACCGCACAATTGCTCACAGGGTCGCACTGACGATGGACTTCCTTCCCGGACCGCGCAACGACGTCGTACGGGTCTGGGTCGACGGCGCATTGGCACACACCGGCACGTCGTG
>JANMMN010000308.1:0-15115 GCA_031373405.1 Actinomycetes bacterium | reverse complement strand
GCCGGATGCTGCCCGCGACCTCGGCGAGCCGGGTCAGCCAGTCGGGGATCGACGGGGGCGCAGTCATGGGGCGACCGTCACGCCGAGGTGCTCCTCGACGAGGGTCGAGAGCTGACCACCGTCGCTGATCACGCCGCGCTGGACGTGGGTGATGACCCCGTCGGCGTCGACGAACACAGTCATCGGCAGACCGGCCCACCGCAGCGGCGCCTGGGTCAGCCGCTCGTCATCACGCACCGAGGCGAAGTGCGCACCGACCTCGGTGAGCAGTGACAGGGCAGCGGCGGGATCGTCCTCGACACCGACGCCGAGGACACGCAGCGCCGGTCCGGCCGCGACCGAGAGGTCGGAGAGCAGCGGGAGCTCCGCGCGGCACGGCTCGCACCACGTCGCCCAGAGGTTGAGCACGGTCGGCACCCCGCGCAGCCCCGCGAGGCGTACGCCGGGCCCGTCCCCGAGGCACGGCAGGGTGAGGTCCGGCAGTCCGTCCTCGCGGGCCGCGACGTCGGGATCGGTCGCAGGGCAGTCGACGAGCTCTGCGGCAGCGACCAGGTCGGCGGGTGCCGAGACCGCAGGCGACCCCCCACCCGCAGTCGGTGAGGCGGCGGTGGTGACCCGTCCCCCGGCGTCCCCCGCCGCACCGCACGCAGCGAGCAGGAGCACGGCGCCCGCGGCGACGGCAGTCCGGTGAGCTCGTCTCATCGCGGGCCTTCGGTGGTGAGCAGCGCGGCTGCCTCGACCGGGTCGGTCGGGCCGGCGCCGAAGGAGGGGCAGAGCCGGGCGAGGGGGCACGCTCCGCAGGCGGGCTTCTTGGCGTGGCAGCAGCGCCGCCCGTGCCAGATGACGTGATGGCTGAGCATCGTCTGGTCGCGCCGGGGGATCAGCGCGCCGATCTCGGCCTCGACCTTGTCGGGGTCGGTCTCCACGGTCCAGCCGAAGCGGCGCGCGAGCCGCCCGACGTGCGTGTCGACGGTGATGCCGGGGACGTCGAAGGCGCTTCCCAGCACGACGTTGGCGGTCTTGCGCCCGACACCCGGCAGGGTGACCAGGTCGACGAGGCGCCCCGGCACCTCGCCGTCGTAGCGGTCGCAGAGCGCCTGCCCCAGGCCGACGAGCGAGCCTGCCTTGTTGCGGAAGAAGCCCGTCGATCGGATGAGGTCCTCGAGCTCGAGCCGGTCGGCCCCGGCGTACGACGCGGCATCGGGGTAGCGCGCGAACACCGCCGGCGTGACGAGGTTGACCCTGCGGTCGGTGCACTGGGCCGAGAGGATCGTGGCCACGACCAGCTCGAGCGGGCTGGTGAAGTCGAGCTCGCAGTGCGCGTCGGGATAGGTCTCGGCGAGGAGCCGGTGCATCCGACGGGCGCGGCGCACCAGGGCGGTGCGGGTCTCACCCGTGGGCGTGCTCACCTCGGCCGTCGGCATCTCGCCAGCCTACGTCGGGCCGCCGACGAGCAACCGCCCCCGCACCGGCACTCAAGGTTTCACCGTTTCTGCCGAATGACTACGTGGGAGACGTTCAGGCGGGCGCCAGAACGAGGACCTCATCGTGACCAGCACCGAGACGATCGCAACGACAGTCCCGACCCAGCACCGCACCACCGAGCCCCCCGCCACCCCACCCGGAGCGGGACCGGTCAGGCCGGAGCACACCCCGGCCGCCCGGGACGGGGTCGACCCCACCGCGGCAGCGAAGGCACTCGAGGCGAAGGCCCGTCGCGCGGCCCGCAAGGCGGCGCGAGCTGCTGCACCCCCGCCCGTGCGGGACGCTGCATTCGACACCTTCTCCCTCGCCGACCTCCGCGCCTCACGCAGCTCGCTCGCCAACGAGGAGACGCGGGTGTCCTACTGGCGCCGCATCATCCAGGCGCGCCTGGACGTCGTGCAGTCGCCGCTGCCGGCGCGCGACCCGGTCGCCGATCTCGCGCGGGTGCTCGCCGACGCGCAGGTGACTCGCGGGCGGGTCGCGCACCTCACGCTGCACCCCGTCGACGACATCCCCCCGCTGCCCGACCTGGCTGAGGTCTGGTCGCGTCAGGTCGACCGCTGCGACGCACCCGGCACCGGCCGGCTGGTCATCGACCTGCGGCGTGCCGAGGGCTCCCTGTCGGCCTTCCGGTCGGACCTGCACGAGCGGATCGACGGGCTCACTGCCGAGCTCATCGCCCGCTACCGGGAGCAACCGCTGCTCGCACTGCAGATCCTCCCACCCGACCCGCTGCACCGGCAGACGCTGACCTGAGCACGGTCGAGATCGTGGCGACGCGGGGTGTTCCGGGCGCCCGGGCGTGGGATAGGCCACACTGTCCCTTCAGATCGCCCGCCGCGCCTCGATGCGGCTCGTGCAGGGAGGAACCCCCGTGGACGACGTGCTCATGAGCGCGCCACTGTTCGCCGCGCTCGACGCCGAGGCCGCCGCGGCCCTCAAGGCGTCGATGGACGAGCGGCGGCTGCTCAAGGGGGATGTCCTGTTCGCGGAGGGCGACTCCGGTGACCGGCTCTACGTCGTCACCGAGGGCAAGATCAAGCTGGGCCACGCCTCCAGCGACGGCCGTGAGTCGCTCCTCGCCGTGATGGGCGAGGGCGAGATGTTCGGCGAGCTCTCACTCTTCGACCCCGGGCCTCGCACGGCAACGGCCACCGCCCTCACCGACGTCACCGTCCTCGGCCTCGGCCACACGGCGCTCCGCCCGTGGCTCACCGGCCGCCCAGAGGTGGCCGAGTCGCTGCTGCAGGCCCTGGCCCAGCGCCTGCGGCGTACCAACGACGCGATGGCCGACCTCACCTTCTCCGACGTCCCCGGCCGGGTGGCCAAGGCGCTGCTCGACCTCGGCGAGCGCTTCGGGCGCTCGATGCCGGACGGCCTCCACGTCACCCATGACATGACGCAGGAGGAGCTCGCCCAGCTCGTCGGGGCGAGCCGCGAGACGGTCAACAAGGCGCTCGCCGACTTCGCCTCGCGCGGCTGGCTGCGCCTGGAGTCGCGCTCGGTCGTGCTGCTCGACGTCGAGCGTCTCCACCGCCGCGCCCGCTAGCACTCGGCGGACCGCTAGCCCGAGCGAGCTGTTGCCTCCCGGGCGCAGCTGGGCTAGGAAGCGACAGGCCGATGCGCGGCGACGGGGTCAGTGGGCCGCGAGTTCGGCGGCAAGGTGGGACACGCTGGTGGCAATCCCGTAGACGGTCGCCGGCACGAGGCGAAGCGGGACCGCAAGCAGCACCCGATGCGCTTCCGCGTCGGTGGTTGAGCGGTCAGGGCTTCAGGCCGGGATGATCGCCCAGCCAGGCTCGACCCACACCGGCATCTCGCCCACGCGAGCCCGAATGGCCGCCGCGAAGGCCGGAGGGACGGCTGCAGCAGGCTGACCGTTCGCCTTCTGCGCGATCGTGACCTTGATGCCGCTGCCATCCGTGCACCCGGCAGCCATCGCGACCTTCAGGCCCTGAGACGCGGGGTCGTCAGCTGGTGCCTGCACCTGGACAGCACGGTCCATCGCTGCCTGCATCTGGGCCCGCGTGTAGTCGGCCGGCGCGAACGTCACGGTCACCCCCCGGGCTGCCTCGCGGCTCGCGAGGTCGGTCAGCGGCTTGGGCACAGGCCCTACCCAGAGCACCTCCACCGTGAGGCCCGCCGGGTGGACGATGAGGACGGAGAGGTTGTCGGTCGGCAGGGCGCGCGCGGCCGCGCGGACCCGGTCGGCCGTGGCGTCTACCGCGTCCTGATCCTTGATCGACCCGTTCGCGGTGCCTGCGAAGTCCCGGCATCGCCCCGCCGACGGCCCGGGCGAGACCACCGACGGTCCCGTGCTCACCGAGGCCGACGGCGTGGGTCCGGCGATGATGCCCGGCTGCCGGGTGCCGCCGACCACGAGGGATCCGGCGACGGCGACGACCGCCACGACCGTTCCCACGGTGGCGGCAACCCGAAGGCGCCGGCGCCGCCGACCGCCACGCAGGACCGCGTCCGTGTCGATGCGGTCCACGCCCGGGTGGGCGACGGCCGAGGTGAACAGGTCCTTGACGTCGGTCTCGTTCACAGCGCCTCCTCGGGTGCGGTGACGGGGTCGGATTCGAGGGCCGCGCGGAGCGCGTCCAGCCCGCGGCTCGCCTGCGAGCGGACGTTGCTGGCGCTGGTGCCTAGGGCGTTGGCGGTCTGCTCGATCGAGAGGTCATCCCAGTAGCGGAGGACCAGCACCGCGCGCTGCCCCTTCGGCACCCGTGCAAGTGCCGCCATCAGCTGGCCACGGTCCCCATCCACCGAGTTCGCCTGCTCGACGCCGACGGGGTCGGGCAGCTGGGCGAAGGGCACCTCCCGCCGGGACGGGCGACGTCGGTGGTCGAGGTACAGGTTGACGAGGATCTTGCGGGCGTACGGCGCCGGATCGCCGGCGCCGGAGACGCGGCCCCAGACGCCGAACAGCCGGGTGAGCGAGTCCTGGACCAGGTCGTCGGCCAGGAACCAGTCCCCGCACAGCAGGTAGGCGGTCTTGCGGAGACCGTCACGACTGGCGGAGACCCAGCCGAGGAAGTCCGCGTCCGCCTGCTTGCCCACCTGGTCATCCTCCTTGTCGCGGGTGCCTTCACCCCCTACACGGGATGAGACGCCGGAAATGCTGCACCGGCGCCGCGTCACGGTGCCCGGCGAGGTCGCCACGGCAGCTGACGCAGCGAGGCACGAGCTGCTTGGGCAGGCGATGCGCCCCGGTCTCGCTGTGACGGAAGTGACGGGGTTGCCAACCGCCATCCCACCTTGCCGCCGAACTCAGTGGGCCACGAGATAGGCGAGCTGGGCCTCGACCGAGAGCCTGGCCGCCGGCCAGAGCTCGCGGGGGACGTCGGCGTACACGAGGGCGACCACGTCGTCGGCCGTGCTCGCGCCCGCCTCGAGGGCGGCACGTACCTGGTCGAGACGCTCGTGGCGATGGGCGAGGTACGCCGTGACCGCACCCACCGGATCGGAGACCACCGGGCCGTGCCCGGGGAGCACCACGGAGGCCTCGGACGACTCGGCGAGGGCGCGCAGCCGCACGAGCGAGTCGAGGTAGTCCTCGAGCCGGCCGTCCGGGTGCGCCACGACCGTCGAGCCGCGCCCGAGCACCGTGTCGCCGGTGATGAGGGCACTGTCGGCGAGCAGGTGGAACGAGAGCGAGTCTGCGGTGTGGCCCGGGGTGGCGACGACCACGATCTCCAGGCCGGCCACGTCGAGCCGGTCGCCGTCGGCGAGGCCCTCGGAGCCCAGCCGGTGCGCGGGGTCGAGCGCGGCGACCGGGGCGCCGGTGCCCTGCGCCAACGAGCCTGCGCCGGCGGAGTGGTCCGGGTGGGCGTGGGTCAGCAGGATCGCTGCGATCCGGTTCTCGCCGGCGGCTGCCACGATCGCGTCGCGGTGCCCCGCATCGTCCGGGCCGGGATCCACCACGACCACGAGGCCAGACCCGGGCTCGTGGAGCACCCAGGTGTTGGTGCCGTCCAGGGTCATCGGCCCGGGGTTGTCCGCGAGCACGCAGAGGGCGCGAGCCGTGACCACCCCACCGGCCCAGGGCACGTCGGAGCCGAGCGGCAGCGCGGTGCCGCTCACGTGCGACCGCCCGCGCCATCGGTCTCGCTGCCGGCGGGCTCGTCGGTGCTGCGCACGGTCTCCCGGGTGCGCTCGTGGAGCATCCGCCAGCCGATCGACCCGTCGGTGGCGAGGTACGGCGCGGGCATGAGCGGCTCGACCTCGACCCGCGCCGCCGCGGCCAACGCGGAGGCGGCGCTCGCGTGGTCGGCGAGAAGCGTCAGCGTCGCGACGGTGGGAGGCAGCATGGCCATGCGTCCCGCGGCGTACGCCGTCAGTGCGTCGGACGGCCGCCACCAGGCGGCCCGGTCGGCCTCTCCGCCGATGTGGCGGGCACCTTGCGTCGACGGGACGGACGCCATGAAGAAGCGGGTGTCGTACCTGCGGTCCTCGACCTCGGGGGTGACCCAGTGCGCGAACGGCACGAGCGCGCCGTCATCGACCACCCACCCGCGCCGGACGAGCAGGTCGTGGAAACCGCTGCCCTCGACGACGAGGGTCTCGCGCTCGGCCTCGAGCTCGTCGTCGACCACCACCGGTGCACCGGACCGGTCGAGGGCGAGCAGCACGCCACACTCCTCGAACGTCTCGCGCGCCGCGGCCGCGAGCAGTGCGCGCGGGTCGTCGCTCCACGTCCGCACCGCCACGGCCGCGAGGTCGGCACCGCCTCCGACGGGCACGTGCGAGTCCGAGACCTCAACGGCCCCACCGGGATACACGTGCATCCCGGGCGCGAAAGCCATCGACGTCGTACGGCGCATGACGAAGACCTGGACGCCGTCGTCACTGTCGCGGAGCAGGCACACGGTCGATGCGTCGCGAGCAGCAGGAGGAGTCCAGCCACCGGCGCCGCGGGCTACGGCTTCGGCCCGCTCGCGCATCCGCGCAGGCAGGCCGGACAGGTCGATGCCGTCGGCACTCAGTCGGCGACCTCGACGATGATCTCCACCTCGACCGGCGCGTCGAGCGGGAGCGCCACGACGCCCACCGCGGACCTCGCGTGGACACCGCGCTCGCCGAAGGCGTGACCGAGCAGCTCGCTGGCACCGTTGACGACCCCGGGCTGTCCGGTGAAGTCGGGTGCGCTCGCCACGAACCCGACGACCTTGACCACCCGCACGACCTTGTCGAGGTCACCGATCAGCGACTTGACCGCAGCGATCGCGTTGAGGGCGCAGGCGGCGGCGAGCGCCTTGGCGTCCTCCGCACTGACCTCGGCACCGACCTTGCCGGTGTGCGCCATCACACCGCCCACCATGGGGAGCTGGCCCGAGGTGTAGATGTAGGCACCGGTGCGCACCGCGGGGGTGTACGCAGCGACGGGCGGCACGACGTCGGGCACGGCGAGCCCCAGCTCGGCCAGACGCGACTCGACGGCAGACATGCTCAGTCCTTCGCGCGCTTGAGGTAGGCGACGTAGTTCTCGGCGTTGGGTCCGGGGACCACCTGCACGAGCTCCCAGCCGTCCTGACCCCACGAGTCGAGGATCTGCTTGGTCGCATGGATGAGCAACGGAACGGTCGCGTACTCCCAGGTCGTCATAGGAGGACCCTAGTCACCTCCTGGGGCGCGAGCGGGTGCGCGGCATCATCCGCGCAGCCGTACGCCGGGCCGCAGCGGCGGTCGCCAACTACGCTGAGGAACGTGCCCGCTGCCGCCTCTCGCGACCCCGGCTGGCCGGGCGTCCGGCTCCACGTCGTGTCCGGCAAGGGCGGCACGGGGAAGACGACCGTCGCGTGTTCCCTCGCGCTGGCGCTCGCGGCCGGTGGCCGCCGGGTGCTCGTCGTCGAGGTCGAGGGGCGCCAGGGGCTCGCGCAGACCTTCGACGTCGCGCCGCTTCCCTACCAGGAGCGTCGGGTTGCGGTCGCGCCCGACGGCGGCGAGGTGTTCGCCCTCGCGATCGACCCCGAGGCGGCCCTGCTCGAGTACCTCGAGCTGTTCTACAACCTGCGCCGAGCCGGCACGGCGCTGCGCCGGATGGGTGCGATCGACTTCGCGACGACGGTCGCGCCCGGGGTCCGGGACGTCCTGCTCACCGGCAAGGCCAAGGAGGCCGTACGCCGCAAGAAGGACGGCCGTCACGTCTACGACGCGGTCGTCATGGATGCGCCACCCACGGGCCGGATCGCGCGCTTCCTCAACGTCAACACCGAGGTCGCCGGGCTCGCCCGCACGGGACCGATCCGCTCTCAGGCGGATGCCGTCATGGACGTGATCGCCTCGTCGCTGACCGCCGTCCACCTCGTGACGCTGCTCGAGGAGATGCCGGTGCAGGAGACCGCTGACGGGGTGCGCGACCTGCTCGCCGCCGGGCTCCCCGTCGGGGGCATCGTGGTCAACCAGGTACGCCGTCCGCTGCTCAGCGTCACAGCCCAGGCGAAGGCCCGACGCGGTCGGCTCGACCACGCCGCGATCGCCGCGGACCTCACCCGCGTGGGTGTGCTCACCCCGTCCGGTGCGCTGGCCGGGTCGCACGGCCTCGTCACCGCCGACGAGGTGGTCGGGGCGCTCGCCGCCGAGGCGTCCGACCACGCCGAGCGGGTGGCGCTCGAGCGGCGCGAGCGCGACAACCTGCAGGCCCTGGAGCGGCCGACGTACGACATCCCGTTCCTGCCCGACGGCGTCGACGTCGGCACGCTCTACGACCTCGCTGACAGCCTGCGCGAGCAGGGGATGACATGAACGCAGCCCACGAGGTCGTGCCGCGCAGCCCGACGCTCGACATGGACGCGCTGCTCGACGACCGCGAGATCCGGGTCATCGTCTGCTGCGGCTCGGGCGGCGTCGGCAAGACGACGACGGCAGCGGCGCTCGCGCTGCGCGCGGCGGAGCGGGGTCGCGACGTCGTCGTGCTCACCATCGACCCGGCCCGGCGGCTCGCGCAGTCACTCGGGCTCACCGAGCTCGACAACGATCCGCGCCCGGTCGAGGGGCTCACGGGAGGCGGTTCGCTCGCGGCGATGATGCTCGACATGAAACGGACCTTCGACGAGTTCGTCGTGGCCAACACGGATGCCGCGCGCGCAGAGGCGATCCTGGCGAACCCGTTCTACCTCTTGCTGTCGAGCTCGTTCGCGGGCACGCAGGAGTACATGGCGATGGAGAAGCTCGGCCAGCTGCGCTCCCGCGCCGCTGCCGAGGACCGCTGGGACCTCATCGTCGTCGACACCCCGCCGTCGCGCTCGGCGCTGGACTTCCTCGATGCGCCCCGGCGCCTCGGGTCCTTCCTCGACGGCCGCTTCATCCGCCTCCTCGCCGCCCCGGCGAAGGCCGGCGGTCGGGCTTATCTCAAGGTGCTCTCCGCCGGGTTCGGCGTCTTCACCTCGGTGCTGAGCAAGGTGATCGGGGGGCAGGTGCTCACCGACATCCAGACGTTCGTCGGCTCGGTCGACACACTGTTCGGTGGCTTTCGGCAGCGCGCCGAGGACACGTTCGCCATGCTCCAGGCGGCGGACACGGCGTTCATCGTGGTGGCCGCGCCCGAGCGTGATGCGCTGCGTGAGGCGTCGTACTTCGTGGAGCGGCTCGAGGCCGACCACATGCCGCTCGCGGGACTGGTGCTCAACCGGGTGCAGACCACAGCCGTGATGGATCTCGACGCGGCCACCGCGACGGCTGCGGCGAACAGGCTCGAGACGGGGGCGGCCTCGTCCGTGACGGCGGCGCTGCTGCGCATCCACGCGGATCGGATCGCGACACTGACCCGGCAGCGCCGGCTGGCGGAGAGCTTCACCTCCGCGCACCGGCACGTGCAGGTCGCGACCGTGCCCACGATGGCGAGCGACGTCGTCGACCTGGCCGGTCTGCGCGCGGTGGGCGCCGCGCTGGCCGACCGGATCTGAGCGGTCGGCGCGAGCCCGAGCGTGCGACGGGCTAGCTGGCGACCAGTGGGCCGCGGGCGTTGACGATCTCGGTGAGGTCGACGGTCACGTCGTACTCCTCGCGCGCGGTCTCGAGCAGCCGGCGCCACGAGGTCACCTGCGGTCGGCGACGCAGCAGCGCCCGACGCTCGCGCTCGGTCATGCCACCCCAGACGCCGAACTCGATCCGGTTGTCGAGTGCGTCGGCGAGGCACTCGGTGCGCACGTGGCACGCGAGGCAGATGGCCTTGGCACGGTTCTGGGCCGCGCCCTGCACGAACAAGGCGTCCGGGTCGCTGGTGCGACACGCGGCCGACGTGGTCCAGTCCGAAGTCCAGGTCATCGAGGACTCAACCCCCACACACGCTCGCCGGGGCGATCACGAGCGGGGTGCTCCTCGCCCGGATTGTCCCGGTCGCGGCGCGGTCCCGATCGATTGATCGGGTCGGAGCGGCGGTGCTCCGACGCCTCCGACGCTACGCAGATCAAGATCGTTAAGGCAGGTCATTTCGGGCCATCTATGCTAGTCATAACGGGCTATGGACATGGCCACCACGATCACCGCCGGATAGCCGTTCGGCCAGGACTCGCGGCCCACGCAGGGCGTACCGCGTGCGATCCGCCTCCTCGACGTACCCTCGACTTGCTATGCCTTCCCCTCGCCCCAGCACGCCACCCGGGAGCCGCCCCGGAGCCAGCCTCTCGGCCAGCTTCGCGCGGCTCGGGCTGTTCGTGCTCGTCAGCCTCGTCGCCGGCATCCTCGTCGCCGGTGCGGCGCTGCCGTTCGTGGGCGGCACGGGAGTCGCCACCCGGTCGGCGATCGAGGACTACGAGTCCCTTCCCTCGCAGCTGACCACTCCACCGCTGCCGCAGCGCTCACGCATCCTCGCCGTCGACGGCTCGGTGCTCGCGACGCTCTACGAGCAGAACCGCATCGAGGTGCCCCTCGCCGCGATCGCGCCCGTCATGCGCCAAGCCATCATCGCCGTCGAGGACGGTCGCTTCTACGACCACCGCGGCATCGACCCGCGCGGGCTCCTGCGTGCGCTCGTCGGCAACGCGACCGACGGATCGGCGGCGGCCGGCGGCGGCGGCTCGACCCTGACGCAGCAGTACGTCAAGAACGTCTTCGTCAACAGCGCCTCGACACCCGAGGAGGCAGCGGCCGCGCGAGCTCGCACCCTCACCCGCAAGATCAAGGAGATGCGCTACGCGCTCGCCCTCGAGAAGAACCTCACCAAGGACCAGATCCTCGAGCGCTACCTCAACATCGCCTACTTCGGCGCGGGGGCGTACGGCGTCGAGGCGGCGGCCCGACGGTACTTCTCCAAGTCCGCGAGCAAGCTGACCCTGGTCGAGGCGGCCACGCTCGCCGGTGCGGTGCAGCAGCCGGTCGCCTACGACCCCACGCGCAACCCGAAGTCCTCGCAGAAGCGCCGCGTGCAGGTGCTCGGCCGCATGTCCGAGCTCGGCTACATCACGCCCGCGCTCGCGAAGTCGACCGGTGCGATCCCGACGGCGAAGTTCCTCAAGGCGAGCAAGACGGCGAACGGCTGCACGACGTCCTACGCCCCCTTCTTCTGCGACTACGTCTACCGCGTCATGCGCACCGACCCGGTGTTCGGCAAGACACCGGCGGAGCGTGAGGCGTTGCTGCGCCGCGGCGGTCTGACGATCCGTACGACCCTCGACCCCGCGGTGCAGGCCTCGGCACAGAAGGCCGTCGACACCCGCATCCCGCGCAAGGACAAGAGCCGCAAGCTCGCCGCGATCTCGATGGTGCGACCCAGCACCGGCGAGATCGTCGCGATGGCGCAGAACCGCTCGTGGGGCACGACCGGGCGGGGAAACACCACCTACAACTTCAACGTCGGCACCAAGTACGGCGGTAGCGCGGGCGCGCAGGCCGGATCGACGTTCAAGGCCTTCACCCTCGCGGCCGCGCTCGAGAAGGGCATCTCGCCCTACCAGCCCTTCGAGGCACCCCAGCGCAGGACCTTCGACGAGTTCACCAACTGCACCGACGGCGCCGTCTTCCCGCCGTACACGGTCAACAACTCGACCGGTGCCGGCACCTTCGACATGGTCAAGGGCACGGCGTACTCCATCAACACCTTCTTCATGGCGCTCGAGCAGGAGACCGGCATCTGTCGCCCGGTCGAGATCGCCGAGTCGCTGGGCCTGCGTCGCGGCGACGGCGGCTCGCTGCAACGAGTCCCGTCGTTCACCCTCGGCACCCAGGAGGTCACGCCGCTGGGCATGGCGGAGGCGTACGGCGTCTTCGCCAACCACGGCACGCGCTGCGCGAGCATCGCGATCGCGCGCGTCACCGACCGCAACGGCAAGGACCTCCCGATCCCGCAGGCCGGCTGCGAGCGCGTCATGGAGCGCCGGGTCGCCGACTCGGTCACGAGCATCCTGAGCCAGGTCATCGACGGCCCGCTCCCGGGCCGCACCGGCAAGGTGATGAGCCTGGGTCGTGACGCGGCCGGCAAGACCGGCACGATCAACGACTCCGCCGCGGTGTGGTTCGTCGGCTTCACCCCTGACCTGGCCGCCGCGGTCGCGACCTACGACCCGCGCGGCGGATACGGCTTCCCGATGAAGAACATCACCATCGGGGGCCGCTACTACGAGCAGGTCTTCGGCTCGACCCTCCCGGGACCGATCTGGAAGGACGCGATGTCGGCCGCCCTGGTGACGCTGCCGAAGACGAAGTTCGACCTGGTCACGATCGAGGGGCTCGGCACCTACGTCCCACCGAAGCCGACGCCCACGCCCACCGGCACCCCGCTCCCCGGCGCGAGCGGGTCCCCCGTTCCCGGCGCCACCGGCCTGCCCGCCCCGGGCACGAGCCCCGCGCCCGGCGCCAGCCCGGCCGCACCGGGACCGACTCCGTCGGCGCAGCCCGTCGCCCCCGCGCCGACGATCGCGCCGACAGCCCGGCCCCGGCCGAGCAAGACGCGCTGACCCGACGGGTCGCTCAGCCCGCGAGCGCCGCGCGCACGGCCGCGGCCACGCGACCACCGTCGGCCCGGCCCGCGATCCGCGGGGTGAGCACCTTCATGACCGAGCCCATCGCCTGCGGAGAGCCGGCTCCGGTCTCCGCGACCGCATCGGCAACCAGCACAGCGAGCTCGTCGTCGGAGAGCTGCGCAGGCAGGTAGGTCTCGAGCACCGCGAGCTCGGCGCGCTCGCGGTCGGCGAGCTCGGGCCGGGAGGCATCGTCGTACGTCGTGGCCGACTCGCGACGCTTCTTGGCCTCGCGACCGAGCACGACCACGATGTCGGCGTCGCTGAGCTCGCGGGCCGCGGTGCCCGACACCGCCTCGTTCTTGACCGCGGTCAGGGACATCCGCAGGGTCGCCGACCGCACCTCGTCGCGCGAGCGGATCGAGGCGGTGAGGTCGTCGTGCAGGCGCTGCTCCAGGGAACTCATGACGCCCATCCTCCCCCATCGCTGCGGTGGGCGGGTCGCTCGATTGCGGCGGCGTCAGGCGCTCGTGCCATCCTCGTCGGGTGTCACGTACCTCGAGCACCCTGGTGGGCCTCGCCGCGCTGGGCGCCGCGGGCCTGGCCTGGTCCGTCGCCGAGGCGCACCGCTACACCCTGCGCCGGGTCGAGGTGCCGGTGCTCAGCGCGGGGCAGCCGGCGATGCGCGTGCTGCACGTCTCCGACCTGCACCTCACACCGCGTCACCGCGGCCGGGTCGAGTGGGTCCGGTCGCTCGACGCGCTCGATCCCGACCTCGTGGTGGTCACCGGTGACTTCCTCGGGCACCTCGATGCGGTGCCCGTCGTGCTCGAGGCGCTCGAGCCGCTGCTCAGGCGGCCGGGCGTCTTCGTCCTGGGGTCCAACGACTACTACGCACCGGGCATGGTCAAGCCGTGGCGCTACCTCACCGCACCCTCCGAGCTCGACGAGCAGCGTCCCCAGCTGCCGTGGGGCGACCTCGTCACCGGCCTGACCGAGGCCGGCTGGCTCGACCTGTCCAACGCGGCGGGCTCGCTGCGCGTCGACGGCCGTTCCATCGACGTCCGCGGGGTCGACGACCCGCACATCGAGCGCGACCGCTACGACCGGGTCGAAGGACCCTTCGCCGGTGACGCCGACCTCGCCCTCGGTGTCACGCACGCGCCCTACCTGCGGATCCTTGACGCGATGGCGGCCGACGGCGCCGGGCTCGTGCTGGCCGGGCACACCCACGGCGGCCAGCTCTGCCTGCCCGGGTACGGCGCGTTGATCACCAACTGCGACCTCGACACCGGCCGGGCCAAGGGGCTCTCGCGCCACGCCCGACCCTGGGACGGCGCAGGCGACCACGGCCTCGGCGGCGTCGATGGCCGAGGGGCGTTCCTCCACGTGTCGGCGGGCCTGGGCACCTCGCCGTACGCTCCGGTGCGCTTCGCCTGCCCGCCCGAGGCCACCCTGCTCACCCTCGTGCCGAGGGCCTGAGCCCGGCGCACGCACCCGTTTTGGCCGCTCACCCGACCGGCACGTAGACTCCTCCCGCTCCACGGGGTGTGGCGCAGCTTGGTAGCGCGCTTCGTTCGGGACGAAGAGGTCGTGGGTTCGAATCCCGCCACCCCGACACGATCCAGCCGGTGTCTCTGCAGGTCAGAGGCACCGGCTGGTGTCATGTGGGGCCGCAACGGCCCGGGGTCACCGATCTGGTCACCCGAGTTGCTCGGACGGTGACATCGGTCACGGCAGCTGTCGGATCTGCCTCGACCCGCCTCCCCGTCGACGTCGTCCCGGCCCGCACGTGCCGCCTCCCGCCGGAATGCCAGACCCGACTCCCTGTGTTGTACTTACTTGAGCGATCAACAATCATAGGTTCAACTACTTTCGGAGTGCCTCGCATGACCCTGTTCCGTCTTGACTCCAGCATCCGCACCCACGGGTCGACCAGCCGCGCCGTCGCCGACACCGCCGAGGCCGCCTGGCTCGCCGAGCACCCGGCCGGCGAGATCGTCCGCCGCGACCTCGGCGTCGAGCCGCTGCCGGCCGACGCCTGGGCGTCCGCAGTCACCGCGTCGTGGTCCCCCGCTGACCAGCAGACCGACTCCCAGCGAGCGGCCGTCACCCTGGCCGCTCGGCTCGGTGACGAGCTCCTCGCCGCCGACTCCGTCCTCCTCGGCGTACCGCTCTACAACTGGGGGATCAGCCAGCACGTGAAGGCCTGGATCGATCTCGTGATCACCGACCCTCGCTTCGGCCCCGGGTCGCAGACCCCCCTCGCGGGACGCTCCGCGCTCCTGGTCATCGCCCGAGGCGGCGCCTACGGCGAGGGCACGCCCAAGTTCGGCTGGGACCACTCGACCGCGTACCTCACCCGCGTCCTCGGCGAGGTCTGGGGTCTGGACCTGCGCGTCGTGGAGGCCGAGCTCACCCTCGCCGGGGTCGTGCCCGCCATGGCCGACCTGAAGCCCCTCGCAGCGACGCTCCTCGCCGCCGCGCACGACGACGCAGCCGCCCTCGGCCGCGACCTCGGTGAGCGAGCCGCCACCCTCGCCGCGGCCTGAGCGCCCACCCCACGGCGCGGGCGCTCCCCGACCGGGACGCCCGCGCCCGGCGCTGGGCGACTCCACCCTCGGAGCGCCTGGCCGGCGCCGTCGTCAGGCGCCGACGCGAGCCTGCGCCTGCGCCTGCGCCTGCTCCACCGCGGACCGCGACGGGTCGGCCGCGCGAGCGGCTTCCGCGTC
>JANMMN010000296.1:0-2965 GCA_031373405.1 Actinomycetes bacterium | reverse complement strand
GCGGCATCACGCTGGCCGCGTTCGTGCGCGCCGGTCGGCTGACGGTCTACTCCGGCGCCGAGCGACTCTGCTCCGCCGAGGCGGAGGCTGCGTCATGGTGACGCGCGCACCCCGTGAGGACCCGGCGCAGGACGCTCCGCGGGTGCGTCCGCCGAGCAGGGCCGCCGCCGGCAACGGCGCAGTGGCAAGCATCGCGAGGGAAGTCGTCACCAAGCTGGGCGTCACGCGCAGCCTGACGCTGCTGCACGCCAACCAGCAGGACGGCTTCGACTGCCCGGGGTGCGCCTGGCCGGACCCGGGGGAGCGGCACGTCCTGGAGTTCTGCGAGAACGGGGTCAAGGCGATCGCCGAGGAGGCGACCCCGCGGCGGATCGGGCGCGAGTTCTTCGCCGCCCACCCCGTCGCCGAGCTCGGCGAGCGATCCGATCACTGGCTCGGCCAGCAGGGACGGCTCACCGAGCCGATGGTGCTGCGGGACGGGGCGACGCACTACACACCCATCGGCTGGGACGATGCCTTCGCGCTGGTGGCCACCGAGGTCTCCGCGATGGCCACGCCCGACGAGGCGGTGTTCTACACGTCGGGCCGGACGAGCAACGAAGCCGCCTTCGCCTACCAGCTGCTCGCGCGGATGCTCGGCACCAACAACCTGCCGGACTGCTCCAACATGTGCCACGAGTCGAGCGGGGCAGCCCTCTCGGAGACGATCGGGATCGGCAAGGGGACGGTCTCGCTCGAGGACGTGCACACTGCCGACCTCATCGTCATCTGCGGGCAGAACCCGGGCACCAACCACCCGCGGATGCTCACCGCGCTGGAGAGGGCCAAGCGCGGTGGCTCGCGGATCATCGCGGTCAACCCGATGCCCGAGGCGGGACTGCTCGCGTTCAAGAACCCGCAGAAGCCCTCGGCGTACGTCGGCAAGGAGACGCCGCTCGCCGACCGATATCTCCAGATCCGCCTCGGGGGAGACCAGGCGCTGTTCGCCGCCGCGGGGCGGTTGCTCCTCGAGGCCGAGGATGCCGAGCCGGGCACCGTGCTCGACGAGGGCTTCGTCAGCATGCACACGGTCGGCTTCGGGGAGTACGCCGCACACGTGCGCGCGATCCCGCGCGAGGACATCGAGACCGCCACCGGCCTGTCGTGGCCGGAGATCGAGGCGTTCGCTGCCGACGTCCGCGAGGCGCGGTCGGTCGTCGTGTGCTGGGCGATGGGGATCACCCAGCATCGCGACGCCGTCGCGACGATCCGCGAGTTCGTCAATCTTCTTCTGCTGCAGGGCAACATCGGTCGTGCAGGTGCGGGACTGTGCCCCGTACGCGGGCACTCCAACGTGCAGGGCGACCGCACGATGGGGATCTGGGAGCGGATGCCGGACGAGTGGCTCGACCGGCTCGGTGCCGAGTTCGGGTTCGATCCCCCGCGTCGCCCGGGCTTCGACACGGTCGAGTCGATCCGGGCGATGCGCGACGGTCGCGTTCGCCTGTTCATGGGGCTCGGTGGCAACTTCGTCCGCGCCACCCCTGACTCCGACGTGACCGAGGCAGCGTTGCGGCGTACGGCGCTCACGGTCCAGGTCTCGACGAAGCTCAACCGCTCCCACACCGTCACCGGGCGCCAGGCGTTGATCCTCCCGACGCTCGGGCGCACGGAGCGCGACCTCACCGGCGGCCACGAGCAGGTCGTGTCGGTCGAGGACTCGATGGGCGTGGTGCACTCCTCGCGTGGGCGGTTGCGCCCCGCGTCGAAGCACCTACGGTCCGAGGTCGACATCGTCACCGGCCTCGGGGCACGGCTGGTCCCCGACGGGGCGGCGTGGGAGCAGATGCGTCACGACTACGCGCTGATACGCGACCACGTCTCACGCGTCGTGCCCGGGTTCGAGGACTACGAGGATCGGCTCGAGCACCCGGGCGGTTTCGTGCTGCCGCACGGTCCGCGTGACGAGCGGCGCTTCGACACCCCGGACGGCCTCGCGCACTTCACCGTCAACGAGGTCCGACCGCTGGAGCTGCCCCCGGGTCGGCTCATCCTGCAGACCGTACGCAGCCACGACCAGTTCAACACGACGGTCTACGGCCTCGACGACCGCGCACGTGGCATCAAGAACGGCCGGCGCGTGGTGTTCGTCAACCCCGGGGACCTCGTCGAGCTCGGGATCGCCGACGGGTCCTACGTCGACCTGGTGAGCGAGTGGTCCGACGGTGACCGTCGGGCCGACCGGTTCCGGGTGGTGTCCTATCCGACGGCCCGAGGGTGCGCTGCGGCGTACTTCCCCGAGACCAACGTGCTCGTGCCCCTCGACAGCGTCGCCGAGACCAGCAACACCCCGACGAGCAAGGCCGTGATCGTGCGCCTGGAGCCGGTCTGACTACTCACGCCAGGTGCGCGGCCCGGAGCGCCGGGGTGCTGGACCTTCCGCCCGCCCGTCCGACAACCCACGCCCTGACCCTCAGGGCCGCGACCTCCGGCTCGGCACCGTCCTGGCGCGCACCGGCTCCTACACCCGGTACGCCGTCTCCTATCGGGCCGACGCCCTGACCATCACCGGGATCATGAACGTGCCAACCGGCGACGGGCCGTTCCCGGTCGTCGTCCTGCTGCACGGGTACATCGACGAGGACGTCTACGTCACGGGCCAGGGCTACCGTCGCGAGCAGGACTCGTTGGCCCGCAACGGATACGTCGCGTTCCACGTCGACTACCGCAACCACGCCGGCTCCGACGACGACCCGGACAACGCCGTCGACCTGCGTCTCGGCTACGCCCGCGACACGATCGCCGCCGTCGAGGCCGTGCAGGGTTCGTCGTTGCCGTTCCTGGACGGCGAGCGCATCGGCCTCATCGGGCGCTCGATGGGCGGTGGAGTCGCGTTCAACGCGCTGGTCGCGCGACCGGGGCTCGTCGATGCTGCCGTCACCTATGCGTCGGTCAGCACCGATGCCGTCGACAACTACAACCGGTG
>JANMMN010000236.1:0-4184 GCA_031373405.1 Actinomycetes bacterium | reverse complement strand
AGGGTCCATAGGTTCGATAGGACCGAACAAACTCCACCTTCATCAGCGAGCACGGGAGGCGGCCGTGGTGGCGCTCCGACAGGCGAATCTCGAGGACCACGTGCGGGTCCTCGCCGTGGTGGACGAGTGGTGGGGCGGGCGCCGGATGAGCGCCCTGATCCCCTCGCTGTTCCTCGAGCACTTCGCGGGCACGTCCTACGTCGCGGAGGACTCGGCCGGCGCGCTCAGCGGTTTCCTGATCGGCTTCCGCTCACAGGATCGACCCGACGAGGCCTACGTGCACTTCGTCGGGGTGCGGCCGGACCGACGCGGCACGGGCCTCGGTGCCAGGCTGCACGACACCTTCGCGACGACCGTGCAGGAGCGAGGCGTACGCCGGATCCGGTGTGTGACCTCGACACTGAATACCGCGTCGATCGCGTTCCACACGTCGATCGGCTTCGTCGTCGACGGCACGGACGCTCCGATCGACGCGGTCGGCCTCGACGACACTGCCGGGCACGTCCGCCTGGTCCGCGAGCTTGCCTGACCCGCAGCCCTCAGACCCATACCCTGCTCGGGCGTGGCGTGGCGGTCGGGTCGTCGGGGCGCATGCTGGAGGCCCGCGGACTAGCGTGGAGGTGTGACGACGGACCGGTTCGAGCCGCTCGAGGACGCCCGGCCCGACGACGTCCACTGGCGGGTCGCGCAATGGCCACCGGACCCCGGAGTCCACTTGCGGGGCACCTGGATCGAGCTCACTCCCACCACGGTGCGCGACGCGCACGGCCTGCGGCTCGCCCTCGACCACGATCACGTCTGGGCGCACCTCGCCGGCGGTCCGCTGCCCGACGACGCGACGGCGCAGCACTGGGTGACGGCGGTGCTCGACCGTGGCTGGTTCCCCTGGACCGTACGGCTGCTGCGTCCCGTCGGCGAGCGGCACGCGGGCACGATCGTGGGTTGGTCGTCCTTCCTCGAGATCTCGGCGAACGACGCCCGGCTCGAGATCGGCAACACCTCCTACGACCCCGGGGTGTGGGGCACGGTCGTCAACCCGGAGTGCAAGCTGCTGTTGCTCGGCTATGCGTTCGAGCGCCTGCACATGGGCCGGGTGCAGCTCAAGACCGACATCCGCAACCACCGCTCGCAGCAGGCGATCCACCGGCTCGGCGCGACGCACGAGGGAGTGCTGCGGCGCTACCAGCGACGCGGTGACGGCACGGTGCGCGACACCGTGGTCTTCTCGATCACCGGCGAGGAGTGGCCGGCCGTGCAGGCGGGGCTGTCCGACAGGGTGTCGGCGTACGACGCCATGGCCTGACACCCTGTGGCTGACGAGCAGCCTTCCCGGCGCCTACCCTGATGACGCAGTCGACCCAGGGAGATCTCATGACCACGTCCGTCACGCCCGACCCGGCCGAGGGCCTGCGCGTCCTCGACCTCGACCGGGCCCACGTCTTCCACTCGTGGTCGGCGCAGGGCGCGCTCAACCCGCTGCTCGTCGCGGGTGCCGAGGGCTCCTACGTGTGGGACTACGACGGCAACCGCTTCCTGGACTTCTCCAGCCAGCTCGTCAACATCAACATCGGGCACCAGCACCCGAAGGTCATCGCCGCGATCCAGGCGCAGGCAGCCAAGCTCGCGACGGTCGCGCCGCAGCATGCCAACGACGTGCGCGGCGAGGCCGCGAAGCGCATCGCCGACCTCGCGCCGGACGGCATGAGCAAGGTGTTCTTCACCAACGGCGGCGCCGACGCCAACGAGAACGCGATCCGCATGGCGCGCCTGCACACCGGACGCCGCAAGGTGATGTCCTTCTATCGCAGCTACCACGGCAACACGGGCGCGGCGATCGCCTCCACCGGCGATCCGCGCCGCTGGCCGAACGAGTTCGCCGACGCGCACGTGCACTTCTTCGGGCCCTACCTCTATCGCTCGTCGTTCTGGGCGAGCACCGAGGCGGAGGATACCGAGCGCGCGCTCGCGCACATGGAGCAGGTGCTCACCTTCGATGGCCCGGTGACCGTCGCGGCGATCCTGCTCGAGACCGTCGTGGGCACCGCCGGTGTCCTCATCCCGACCCCGTGCTACCTCGCCGGCGTGCGCGCGCTGTGCGACAAGCACGGCATCATGCTCATCCTCGACGAGGTCATGTGCGGGTTCGGCCGCACCGGCGAGTGGTTCGCGTTCGAGCACTTCGACGTCGTCCACGACCTGATCACCTTCGCCAAGGGTTCCAACTCCGGCTACGTGCCGGTCGGCGGTGTCGTCATCAGCGACCCGATCGCGGCCACGTTCGACGACCGGGTCTTCCCCGGTGGCCTCACCTACTCCGGGCACCCGCTGGCCTGCGCGTCGATCGTCGCGTCGATCGACGCGATGACGGAGGAAGGGATCGTCGAGAATGCCAAGCGCATCGGCGAGGACGTGCTCGGCCCCGGCCTGCGCGAGCTCGCAGATCGGCACCCGGTGATCGGCGAGGTGCGCGGGCTCGGCGTCTTCTGGGCGCTCGACCTCGTTACCGACCGCGTGACGCGAGAGCCGTTGGCACCGTACGGCGCTACCTCGGCCGCCATGGGCGAGCTCGTCGCTGAGTGCAGGAAGCGCGGCCTGCTGCCGTTCACCAACTTCAACCGCCTGCACGTCGTCCCGCCGTGCAACGTCAGCGACACCGATGCCAAGGAGGGTCTCGCGATCCTCGACGACGTGTTCACCGCGGTCGACAAGCACTACACGGGCGCCTGACCGAGCCCAGCCCGCGAGCACCCGCGCCCACACCCGGAGGGCGCGGGTGTTCCGCTGTCCGGGGCGGTGTGGCGGCGATAGGTTCCGCGTCATGAGTGACCAGCCCGTCCTCGACCACGACACCCAGCGCACGGTCGCCGTCGCGCTGTTCAACCGCGTGTGGGACCTCCTCGACGCCGGCGATGCCCGCGGCGCCGACGCGACCGCGGAGATGATCGATGCGGCGCACGCGAGCCGTTACCTGTGGCGCACGATCGGCGGCGTCGAGCAGGCGATCGTCGGCGAGTGGCAGATCAGCCGGACGTACGCCGCCGCGCGGCTCGGGGCCGAGGCCGTCCGACATGCCGAGGTGTCGCTCTCCCTGCTGCGCGCCGATCCGCACCCGGTCGACTGGGTGGCCGCGTCGGTGCACGAGGGCCGGGCCCGCGCCTACCTCGCCGCCGGCGACCAGACCTCCGCGATGTCGGCGTACGCCGATGCGCAGACCGCCCTCGCGGCGATCGCGGACGACGAGGACCGTGCCCTCGTCGCGTCCCAGCTCGCCGAGCTCAGGCTCGACGGCACCTGATCCCGAGCCGGGGAGGGGCCGTGGGTGTCGCCCCGGCACGTCACTAGGCTCGCCGTCGTGAAGGTGCTCGTACTCGGGTCAGGGGCGCGGGAGCACGCGCTCGTCCGCGCGCTCGCGTCCGACAGCTCGGTGACCGCGCTCTACGCCGCCCCCGGAAACGCGGGCATCGCGGGCGAGGCGGAGCTGCACGCCTGCGACCTGACCGATCCGTCCGCCCCGGCCGCGCTCGCCGTGGAGCTCGGGGTCGACCTCGTCGTCGTCGGTCCTGAGGGCCCCCTGGTGATCGGCGCTGCCGACCACATCCGGGCGGCCGGAATCGCCACGTTCGGCCCTGACGCCGCGGCCGCTGCGCTCGAGGGCAGCAAGGCGTTCGCGAAGGAGATCATGGCCGCGGCCGGGGTCCCGACCGCGATGGCGCACATCTGCGACACCCTCGACGAGGTCGCCGTGGCGTTCGACCAGTTCGGTGCTCCGTACGTGGTCAAGGACGACGGGCTTGCGGCCGGAAAGGGCGTCGTGGTCACCGACGACCGCGTCGATGCCCTGGAGCACGCACGCCTGTGCCTCGACAAGCCGCACGGTCGGGTGGTCGTCGAGGAGTATCTCGACGGCCCGGAGGTCTCGCTGTTCTGTCTCTCCGACGGCGAGCACGTGGTCCCCCTGCAGCCGGCGCAGGACTTCAAGCGCGTCGGCGACGGCGACCTCGGCCCCAACACCGGCGGCATGGGCGCCTACTCACCGCTGGCGTGGGCGCCGCCCGGTCTCGTCGACGACGTCGTCGCGCGCGTCGTGCAGCCGACCGGCGACGAGCTGCGACGCCGCGGCACCCCCGTCGTCGGCCTCGTCTACGCCGGTCTCGCGCTCACCTCGCGCGGCCTGCGCGTCATCG
>JANMMN010000221.1:0-4491 GCA_031373405.1 Actinomycetes bacterium | reverse complement strand
TCGGCATCGGCATCGTGGCCGGCGTGGTGACCCGGTCCCGCTGGGCGATGCTGTGGGGACCGCTTGCGTACGTGGTCGTCTTCGAGCTCGTGCGACTCGACGCCGTAGGGCCCACGGTCGATGGACTTCATCTCGGCAGTGAGTACGGGTTGATCGCCTTCGTCGTCGGCCGCGGATTCCATGGCGCGTTGGTCATCGCCCCGATGGTGCTGGGTGTCGCGTTCGGCGCGGGGATCGCGCGCCGGCGTCACACGAGGATGGCGTCGGGGTCGGGCAGGGGCATCACTGGCGTGGTCGCGCGTCGGGCGATCGCCGGACTCACGACCATCGCACTGGTCGTGCTCGCGGCCGGGCTCGCGCGCCCCGCGTCGACCGCCCCGATCCTGGGGTCCAACGGTGAACCGCTGCCGGGGAGCGTCGCCGAGCTGTCGACGGTCGCAGTCAACGGGCACGAGCTCAGCATCATGGTCCGGGGCAGGAGCGCGGCCAACCCGGTCCTGCTCTACCTCGCCGGAGGGCCGGGGGGCAGTGATGTCGGTGGCATGCGTGCCTACCTCCAGGCTCTCGAGCACGACTTCGTCGTCGTCACGTGGGACCAGCGCGGCACGGGTACTTCCTACGGCGAGCTCGAACCCACCTCCACCCTGACCTTCGGCGGTGCCGTCGACGACACCGTCGTGGTGACGCAGTACCTCCAGGAGCGCTTCGACAACGGCAAGGTCTTCTTGGTCGGCAACTCCTACGGCTCGCTCCTCGGCGTCCGCGCCGTCCAGCAGCGACCGGACCTGTTCGCCGCGTTCGTGGGGACGGGCCAGATGGTCGACGTCGCCGAGACGGACCGCACGATCTACGCCGACACGCTGGCGTGGGCGCGCTCGAAGGGGGACACATCTCTGGTCGACCAGCTCTTGGTCATCGGGCCGCCTCCCTACTCGGACATGCTGAGCTACGAAGCGGGCTTGTCCCACCTCAACGAGGTCTACCCCTATGACCACACCCCCAACGCCGAGGGCGCAGGTGGATTCTCGACCAACCTCGCACCGTCGGAGTACGCGCTCATCGACACCCTGCACGCGTTCGCAGGGTTCCTCGACACCGCCGCGGCGATTTACCCGGACCTCCAAGGCATCGACCTGCGCAAGGACGCCACGACGCTGGCAGCTCCCGTCTACGTGGTCGAGGGTCGGTACGAGATCCGCGCACGCTCCGACCTCGCGCACGAGTGGCTCGCGGTGCTCCAGGCGCCGTACAAGGAACGAGTGGTCCTCGACACCTCGGGACATCGTTCCCTGTTCGAGCAACCGGACCGTTTCGTCGAGGTCATGCGCGCTGTGCTGGCTCGGTCGCGGACCTGACTCCCGACGTCCGTGCCGCTGCGTCCCCTCGCCGCGACCGGGCGCGCGGTGGTGGTGGGGGCGAGTGCCGGTGCGCGATGAGGACGACCCTGAAACAGGAGGTACTTCATGTCCATGACCTCGCACCGCCCGATGGAAGGCATCCGATGAACGTCCCGATGCCCAGAGGCACAGTCGACCTGTACTGGCTGCCGCTCGGAGCCGGCGACAGGTTCCCGATCGTGCGCTGGAGCGGGCGGGCGTTCGAATCGCTCGCCGCCCGCCGCCAGCATCGCGAACGCTGCGACCTCTACCACGCCGCGCTGGAGATCCGGATCGACGACCAGCGCTACGTGGTCGAGATGACGCCCTCGTGGGGTGCAGGCGGTCAGGATCGAGGAACCGTGACATCGGGTCCGGTCGGACTGCGGGTGCTCGGACGTTCGAAGCTGTTCCGGTACGAGATCCACCGGTGGCGTGACGGGTCGATCCCGGACATCGAGCAGGCCGTCGAAGGCGCGCACCCCATGACCGACGACGTCGAGGCGACGCGGACGCTGTTCGACCTCGTCCCAGCCTTCCCGACGGCCACATGGGGGAGGGACGAGCTCGAGACCGGAGACATGTGGAACTCGAACTCGCTGGTCGCCTGGCTGCTTGCCAGGGCCAGCATCGACATCCACGACGTCCGACCCCCGCGGCACGGCCGCGCCCCAGGGTGGTCAGCAGGTCTCGAGATCGCTGCGAGGTGCGGGGACACTGCACACCTGTCGGCCGTGGTGTGCCGAGAGGGTTTGGCGGCTTCCTCGAGTGGCCACCACTCGTGAAGGGATCTCAGGACGGCAACGAGGAATCCCGCGGCGGGTGTGCACCTGAGTGGAGGGTCAGCCCAGGCGGGCCATACATTGCGAGCGAACGACGGCGAGCTCCCGTCGCCGCAAGCGCTCGTTGGGAGCTGCTCGTCGATACACCCGAGACTGGAGCGATGTGGACGGGATAGCAGACGTCGGTGTGATCGGCGGATCGGGGCTCTACTCGTTGCTCGACCCCGACACGGCGCAGAGCATCGAGGTACCGACGCCCTACGGTGAGCCGTCGAGCCCGATCACGGTCGCTTCGGTGGCCGGTGTCCGTGTCGCCTTCCTGGCACGGCATGGACTGCGCCATGAGCTTCCTCCGCATGCTGTGCCCTACCGGGCCAACGCGTGGGCGCTGCGCGACATCGGCGTACGCCGCATCCTCGCTCCGTGCGCGGTGGGCTCGTTGCGGCCGGGCGTGGGTCCGGGTTCGCTGGTGGTGCCGGATCAGCTCGTGGACTGGACGCGAGGGCGCACGCAGACCTTCCACGACACCTTCAACGAAGTCCCCGTGCACGCAGAGTTCGCCGATCCCTACTGCCCCCAGGGGAGGCGGGCGAGCCTCGAGGCGGCCCACGCGGCCGACTGGGAGCCAGTCGATGGCGGCGCGATGGTCGTGATCGAGGGTCCCCGCTTCTCCACCCGCGCGGAGTCGGTGTTCTTCGCCGCACAGGGATGGCTTCTGGTCAACATGACTGGGCATCCGGAAGGAGTTCTGGCTCGGGAGCTGGGCATGTGCTACTCGGCGCTCGCCCTGGTCACCGATCTCGACGCCGGTGTCCATGCGGGGGAGGGGGTCAGCGTCACCGAGGTGCTGGCGGAGTTCGCTCGCAACACCGACCGTCTGCGCGGGGTGCTCCTCGATGCCGTGACGCGGCTGCCCCGCGGTACCTGCCCGACCTGCCCGCCCGACGCGTCCGCCTGACCCGCGGGGCCCGCGCCACCCGGATCGATGCGCAGTGCAGCCGGCAGCCCGATGCTGGATCAGGCCCCCCCGGTCCTGGCTCGTCGGCCCCAGGCACGGTCTTAACGGGTCCTTACGCGCGTCAGGATTCGGTGTACAGCCCACGTGGTGGCTGCCTAGGGTTCATACGGGTCACACCGAGCACGATGTGACCTCGTGATCGGAGCGCCTGGGACACCGAGTGCCTCGGCGCCTTGCCATGTTCGCTGACCCGAGGGGACCGACATGAGTGCAGAGGCAACCGCGGTGAAGGAGGCGCCAGCTGTCCAACGAGGGCCTGCTCACGACCGGGCGACCGCCGTCAGCGCCGTCGTGGTCCGGGTGGCCGTCGGGCTGCTCTGGTTGGAGAATCTGACCTGGAAGACCCCGCCGGAGTTCGGCTCCAACGACAACTCCGGCCTGTACTTCTTCACCTCCGAAGCGGTTCGATACCCCCTCTTCCAGCCTTACTCCGACCTCGTCGAGAACGTGATCCTTCCCAACTTCGCGCCCTTCGGGTGGGGGGTCTTCCTCGTCGAGATCGCTCTCGCGGTGTTCCTGCTGCTCGGTCTGGCGACAAGGTTCTGGGCCCTCGTCGCGATCGCGCAGTCGGTCGCGATCTTCCTCTCCCTCGGTGCTGCTCCCAACGAGTGGAAGTGGTCGTACTTCTTGATGATGGCCGCTCACCTGGCCGTGTTCGGATTCGCCTCGGGTCGCGTATGGGGCCTGGACGCCGTCCTCCGCCCGCGCGCCGCAGCTTCCGGCAGCCGGTTGTCCCGGCTGTACCTGCTCGCCTCCTGACTCCCGGCCCGTCGGGTGCCGCCCGCGGCACCCCCCAGCAGAAACGGACTCACCGCATGGACCTGAACTCCCGTCTGGAACCAGTGCTCAAGACAGCTCGCTCGAGTGCGGCCGCCGTGGACACGGAAGGGACCTTCCCCGCGGCGGCGGTGGACGCGTTGCGCAGCTCCGGGCTGCTGGGCCTGACCATCCCGTCCGAGCTGGGCGGGCTGGGGCAAGGGCCGGAGGAGCTCCTCGACGTCATCGGAGCGCTGGCAGGCGAGTGCGGATCGACCGCGATGATCTACCTGATGCACGTCGCCGCAACGATGCCCGTCGTGAACGCGACGCCCACGGCCTACCCCGACCTCGCGACCAGGCTGGCCGACGGGTCCATGCTCGGGACGCTGGCCTTCAGCGAACGAGGGTCGCGCAGCCACTTCTGGGCCCCCATGTCCCAGTGCGAGTCGGTCGATGCCGGCGTAGCGCTGAGAGCCGACAAGAGCTGGGTGACGTCCGCCGGGTACGCCGACCTCTACGTCATCAGCACCCGGTCCGCAGGCGCGGACGACCCGAC
>JANMMN010000209.1:0-3966 GCA_031373405.1 Actinomycetes bacterium | reverse complement strand
CCATGGGGTTCTTGCCGCCGAGCTCGAGGCACGGCGTCTGCAGGTGCCGACCGGCGAGCTCGCCGATGCGCCGGCCCACCGCGGTCGAGCCGGTGAAGCCGACCTTCTGCACCAGCCCCTCGTCGAGCACGATCTCGAGCGCCTCGTACGTCGTCGCGCCGTCGGCCACGGTCGCGATGAGCACGTCGCGCGGCACCCCACCGGCGTGGAAGAGCGAGGTGAACGCCGCCGCGACCGCGGGGGCGACCTCGGCCGGCTTCCACACCACGGTGTTGCCGCACAGGAGAGCGGGCACGAGGTACCAGGACGGCACGGCCACCGGGAAGTTGCCCGCGGTGATGATCAGCGCGGTGCCGACGGGAGCGCGGAAGGTGAACAGCTGCTTGGCCGGCATCTCGCTCGGCACGGTCTGGCCGTAGAGGCGGCGGCCCTCGCCGAGAAAGAAGTCGCAGGTGTCGACGACCTCCTGAACCTCACCGAGCGCCTCGGCGTACGGCTTGCCGATCTCGCGGGTGATCAGCGCGGCGAGCGTGACCTTGTTGGCCTCCACGAGCCGCCCGACCGCCGCGATCACGCGGCCGCGGGCCGGCGCGGGGAGCTCGGCCCAGGCTCGCTGCGCCGCGCTCGCCCGTCGGGCGGCAGCCACGATCTCGGCGGCACCGGCCAGCTCGATCGTGGTGACGACGTCGGACAGGTCGGCCGGGTTCACGCTCTGCATCTGCACGCCCCGCATCCTGCCGCGAAGCACCCCGTCGTGGCACGGCGGTGGTAGGACTTCCCGCATGACGTTCACGGTGGCCGACACCCTCCTCGACCAGCTCGGGGAGCACGGGGTGCGGGTCTGCTTCGGCGTCCCCGGCGTGCACAACCTGCCGTTCTGGGTCGGCGCGGGCCGGGGCCGGCGGCCAAGGGTCGTCGGCGTGCGTCACGAGCAGGCCGCCGGGTACGCCGCGGACGCCGCGGCCCGCGCGACGGGGAGCCTCGGCGTCGCGCTCACCACCACCGGACCCGGCTTCGCCAACGCCCTCGCTGCCTTCGGCGAGGCCTGGGCGTCGTTCTCCCCCGTGCTCCTCGTCTCCAGCGAGACGCCCGTCGGTCCGCGTCGCCGCAGTGGCCACGACGACGGGCTCCTGCACGGCATGCGAAGCCAGGCCGACGTCATCACCCACGGGTTCGGCGCGCTCACCGTCTCCGCCCAGGACGCCGCACAGGCGGTGGAAGCCCTGCCTCGTCTCGTCGCGCACGCGCTCGCCACCGGGCGCCCCGTCTACCTCGGTGTGCCCGCCGACCTGCTGGCCTCGGCGTACGCCGGTGACGTGCCCGGGCCGGTCGCCCACGTGCAGCCGCGGGCGGGGCGCGTCGAGCAGGCGACGCCCCTGCTCGAGGGCCACCGCGTCGTGCTGTGGCTCGGCGCTCGCGCGGTGACGTGCGAGGAGCAGGTCGCGGAGCTGGCGACGAGGCTCGGCGCGGTCGTGGTCACGACGTACCAGGCGCGCGGCATGCTCGCCGGGCATCCCGGCCTGCTCGACGCGCCACCGCACGAACCCCGTGCGGCGCAAGTGATCGCGGATGCCGACGTGCTGCTCGTCATCGGTGACGACCTGCACGGCATGACGACGCGCAACTGGACCATGCCTGTGCCGCCCGTGATCGTCGCGATCAGCGACGACCACGGCTCGAGCCTCGGCGACTACGACCTCGCCGTGCGCCTCGACGGACCCATCGGGGCCACGCTCAGCGAGCTCCTCGGGCAGCTCGGGCCGCGGAGCGAGGAGAGCACGCAGAGCGTCGACATCGCGGCCGTAGGAAAGGCCGTCAGGGACGATCTCGGCGCCGACGCGCGCACCGCCTCGGCCCGCGCGTTCGTCGAGTCGGTCGAGCTCGGGTGGCCCGACGCCGGCGCCGTCGTGGCTGACATGTGCATCGCCGGCTACTGGCTCGGCGGCTACTCCCGCCAGCCGCGTGCCCGTCGGCTGCTGTACCCCGTGGGCTGGGGGACGCTCGGCTACGCCCTGCCGGCGGCGATCGGCCCGGCGGCCCTCGGGATCCCGACCCTCGCGGTCGTCGGGGACGGCGGTGCGGCGATGGGCCTCGGTGAGCTGGCGACCTACGCGCAGGAACGGCTGCCGCTCGCGCTGCTCGTGGTCGCCGACGGCGGCTACGGGATGCTGCGCTACGACCAGACCGTGGCCGGCGATCCGCACCGCGGCGTCGACCTCGTCGAGCCGCGCTGGGACGACCTCGCTGCGGCGTACGGGATGAAGGTCGTGCGCACCGATGATCCCGGTGCCGGGCTCGCCCGCGGGGCTGACCCAGGCCCGCGACGGGCTCACCTGCGGCGAGCGCTGGATGGTGGTCCTGGAGGCGGCGCTGTTCCCGCCCCGCACAACCTCACCGCGGTGGCGCGAGGCCTGACCCGCCACCGGTCGGCACCCTCCCGGCGCCGATCTGGCCGGTCGGAGGGTTGCCGACCCCCGGATGGTGACTCAAGGTGAGGGCGGTATCGGGTCGATGGCTGGGGTAGCGGGGTCGGACGACGACGCCGTCGGGAGGTGGGACATGCGCGCGCACACCTGGCTGGCTGCTGCCGCCCTGGCCGGGATCACGCTCGTCGGCGTGGCTCCGGCGGCGACGGCGGTCGGCGCACCGGCCTCGCTGACTCCGTCGGGCGACACCACCCCCACGCCCACGCCGACGCCCGTCGGGCCGAAGAAGTCGACGCTGACCTATCCGTTGCGGGCCGGCGACGTCGGTCCGCTCGTCGCGAGCCTCCAGGTGCGGCTGGCCCGCCTCGGCCACCCGGTCAGGGTCACCCGCGTGATGGACGCACCGACCATGCTCGCGGTGGCGAAGTTCCGCGAGAAGTTCCGTCTGGGCAGCACCCCCAACGTCACCGCCTCCGTCAACGCGCGCCTCACGGCGGCTAGCAAGGCGCGCGGCCGGATCCCCACGGCGTGCACGTCGGTGGCGCTCAGCCTGTGCATCGACAAGACCCAGCGCACGCTCCGCGTCGTCGTGAAGGGCAGGGTGACGCTGCTGGTCGACGCGCGATTCGGCAACGAGGCGTTCGCGACCCGCGAGGGAGTCTTCCGGGTCTTCAAGAAGTCCAAGGACCACGTGTCCTCGCTCTACAAGACACCGATGCCGTTCGCGCTGTTCTTCTCCGGTGGTCAGGCCGTGCACTACTCCGGGTTCTTCGCCCGCGACGGCTACCGCGGTGCCTCGCACGGGTGCGTCAACCTGCGCGACAGGGCGGTCGCCGCAGCGCTGTTCGCCAGCATCCCGATGGGCACGCGCGTCGTCGTCTACTCCTCGTGACGAGCGCCGCCCCGCACCACGGCATACGCCGCATACCCGGACATCTCGGGCACACGACACCGCGTCCGTCCGGGTGACGTGCGTCTCGCCGGGGGTTCACGATTCGTGGCGAAGGGCATGACGCCGCTAGCCTGGGGACACTTCCCAGACTCGCGTCGCCTTGGTAGCTCTCATTGACGCGTCTATCGCGTGAGATGATTGAGGCTCTGCTGTGACCGCACTGATGGATGATCCGACGTTCGACGTCCCGATGACGGACGACGTCACCCCCGACCCGACTCCCGAGACCCCTGCGGTCTCCTTCGCCGACCTCGGTCTGCCGAAGGAGCTCGTCACCGCGCTCGGTCGCACCGGGATCCGGACCCCGTTCCCGATCCAGGCCGAGACGATCCCGGACGCTCTCGCCGGTCACGACCTGCTCGGTCGCGGCAGCACGGGCTCGGGCAAGACGCTGGCCTTCGGCCTGCCGATGCTGGCCCGCATCGCCCACTTCCCCGCGCAGCCCAAGCACCCGCGCGGCCTGGTCCTCGTCCCGACCCGCGAGCTCGCGATGCAGGTCAACGACGAGCTCGAGCCGCTCGGTCGCTCGCTCGGTCTGCACTTCAAGACCGTCGTCGGCGGCACGTCGATGGACAAGCAGAAGTACGC
>JANMMN010000187.1:0-6426 GCA_031373405.1 Actinomycetes bacterium | reverse complement strand
CCACCGCCGTCCGACGTCGTGCTCCGCGTGTCGATGTTCAGCTCGTGGGGGATCAACCCGGTCGATGGCATGGCAGGTGTCACGCTGAACATGCTGACGTTCTACGCGGTCCGTTTCCTGGCACCGGTGCTCGGTGTGCTGGTCCTCGCTGTGCAGGGCGTCGAGCGTGGTCAGGTCGTGTCGGCGGCGTTGTCGGGGCTCGTGGCGCTCGCCGTGATCGGTGGTCTGGTGGCCGTCATGCGCGGCGACGCGATGGCCGCCTGGGTCGGGCGCACCGCGGCCCGCGTCGTCGGCCGGGTGCGCGACGGCGTCGACGAGCAGGAGTGGGCGATCGCCGTCGTCGACTTCCGCGGCCGGATGAACCAGACGCTGCGCGCCGGGCTCTGGCCATCGATGGCCGCGCTCGTGGCCATGGTGCTCTGCGATGCGACGATCCTGCTGATGGCACTGCGCTTCGTCGGCGTCGGACCCTCCGAGCTCTCGACCGTCGACGTCGTCGGTGCCTTCTTGATCGCCTACCCGCTCACCCTGTTGCCGCTGGCCGGGCTCGGAGTGCTCGACGCTGCGCTCCTCGCGGCGTTCACCGAGATCGCGGGACTGTCCTGGGAGTCGGAGATCGTGGCCGCACTGGTGGTGTGGCGCACCATCACCATCGGTGGGCCGCTGCTGATGGGCGCGATCACCGTGCTGCTCTGGCGCCGCGACACGGCCCGGGTGGAGGCCGGGTGACGGCCCACAGTCGGTGTGTCAATATTCGCACATTGGTTCCGTTTGGGTGAATGTGTCGATAGTGGAACAATCGACCCCAGAGGCGTACTGTGCCAATATCGACACGTCACAGGAGGTCGGCATGAGACGCACATTCGCGATTCGCACCGGTAAGGACCTCGGTGGCGCAGTGCGGCAGGCCCGACTGGCCGCGGGCCTGACCCAACATCAGCTCGCGGAGCGCGTCGGCGTCGACCGGAGCTACCTGGCCCGGATGGAGTCCGGCCTCACCGTCGTCCTGCTCGATCGAGCTGTCCGTGCGCTCCGCCAGCTCGGTGCGGACGTTGTCGTCTCCTTCCCGGAACGCCGTGATGGCCCGTAGCCGCTCAGCACCGGTATGGCTGCACGGCGCCCTGGTCGGGACGATCACCAGCACGCCGGCGAGGGGATCCACGCTCCGCTTCGCCTACGACGCATCCGTGCTCGACAGCCACCCGCTCAACACCCCTGTCCTTTCCTGTTCGCTGCCGACCGGACTGCAGCGCATGGATGCTCGACCGTTCTTCGCCGGGCTCCTGCCCGAGGGCGACCACCGCAGGTCGCTCGCCTCGCGAGCCGGTGTGCTCGATACGGATGTGCTCGGTCTGCTGCTCGCGTACGGGCAGGACGTGGCTGGTGCTGTGGTCGTCGGAGACGAGGTCGCTCAACGTCCGCACGCGACCGCCGAGCCCTACTCCGACGACGGGCTGGACGACGAGGTCGCAGCGCTGGCCGACAAGTCCCGAGCTCTCGCGGTGCACGACGACTCGGAGCTCTCGATCGCCGGCCTCCAGGACAAGATGCTGCTCGTCAGGGCCGCCGACGGCCACTGGGCTCGACCAGTGCACGGCTATCCCTCCACCCACATCCTCAAGATCGACGACCGCACCCACCGCGGGGTCGTCGTCGCGGAGCACACGTGCCTGCAGATCGCGCGCGCTGCCTCGCTGCCAACGGCGGAGTCACAGCTGACCCGTTTCGGCGACCTCGACGCACTGATCGTGACCCGGTTCGACCGCCTGCCCGACGACAGCCAGCTCCCGCTGCGGATCCACCAGGAGGACTCCTGCCAGGCTCTGGGCGTCGACCTCGAACCCAGCGCCGGCAGGGCGAAGTACGAAGACCACGGCGGCCCCTCGCTGAGGACGATCGCGGCACTTCTCGATGCGTGGGGCGAGCCGGACGCGCGCTACCTCCTGCTCGATCAGGTGCTGTTCACGGTGCTCAGCGGAAATGCGGACGCGCACGGGAAGAACATCTCCGTGCTTCATCAACGACGGGGCGAGATCACGCTGGCGCCCCTGTACGACACCGTGCCCACAGCGCTGTGGCCAAGCCTGCGGACCCGAGCAGCCATGTCCGTGGGCGCCGCCGTCGACCTCGCCCAGATCGACGTGACGGACATCGTCCGAGAGGCCGTCGCCTGGGGGCTCGGCGAGGGCTCGGCCCGAGGACGGATGCTCGACACGCTGGCGCGGGTGCAGCAGGCGTGCGGTGCTGTCGATCGCTCGGACTCGGCGATCGCCGATCGCACCGTTGGGCTCGTGACCTCGAACTGCGCCCGCCTGCTCGGAGCCCTGGACGGATAGACGTGCTTCCCGTACGGACGGCGAGCACGGGGGGCACAGCCTCCTAGGCTGAGCGCATGATCACGGTCGACCTCGTCGAGGCGCGCAGCTGGTTCGGGTTCGGTGTGGCGGGCAACGTCACCGGCCACCTCGCGCAGGCGGGCGAGGCGGCCGACTTCCTCAGCTTGGGCGGCGACGACACCAGGCCGAGAGGGATCTTCCCCTTCTACGTCCCCGGAGGCGTGACGTTCCTCGGGGACTTCCCGCTCTCGTCCGACACGATCACGTTGCCGCAGTCCGCCGAGCCCCTCCACCTCCAGATCGAGCCCGAGGCCGCCGTCGTGCTCCGCGTCGTGTACGACGGCGACGGTGCGGTCACCGCGCTGGCGCCCACGCTGCTCGGTGCCTTCAACGACTGCTCGATCAGGCGACCCGGTGCGAAGAAGATCAGCGAGAAGAAGAACTGGGGACCGGGCTCCAAGGGCCTGGCCGCGTCGATGTTCCCGATCGACGACCTGCGCGTCGACGGGCCGACGGCCGACCTGCGCATCGCGAGCTTCCTGCGCCGCAGCGGCGAGACCCACGCCTACGGCCAGGACAGCCCGGTCACCGGCTACTCCTACTACGGCGACGAGCTCCTCGACTGGATCGTCGAGCGGCTCGCGCACCAGACCGGCTCGCCCGAGACGCCGTTGGAGGATGTCGGTGCGCTCCTGCGCGGTGCCGGCTACCCGCCCACGGTCCTGGTCGGCATCGGCGCCACCCGCTACACCGACTTCGGCGAGCACCATTTTCTCGTCGCCGGAGACGACTCGGTGGTGATCGTGTACGACGCGACCCGAAGCACGCCGGAGCACGTGGCGGCAAGAGTGCACGAGCGCGACGAGCACGGACTCCCGGCGGCGTCCGTGCTCACGCAGCAGGTCCGCTGACCGACCGCCCGGCTCAGGGCCGCGGGTGCGGTCAGCGGTCGAGCTGGGTGATCTCGACCGTGACGCCCAAGGACTCGCTCGTGCCACCGGCGTAGATCCCCTTGAGCGGCGGGACGTCGCTGTAGTCGCGACCTCGGGCCACGATCACGTGCGCGGAGCCGACGCCGCGGTCGTTGGTGGGGTCGTAGGCCTCCCAGCCGCCGTCCCACACCTCGATCCACGCGTGGCTCTCGCCGACGACGGTGCGGCCGGGAGCCTCTTCCTCGTCGTGCAGGTAGCCGCTGACGTAGCGCGCGGGGATGCCGGTGGCACGCAGCAGGGAGAGCAGCGTGTGCGAGAAGTCCTGGCAGACGCCACCTCCCGCCGCCCACGCCTCGGCCGCGGTGGTGCGCACCCCGGTCGCCTTGTCGTCGTAGCGGATCCGTGCGCGGGTCGCGTCGATCGCGCCACGGATCGCGACACCCGGAGTCGCGAGCGCTCGGAGGTCGTCGACGAGGGTCGCCCGCGCCGGGTCGAGCCGCGCGTCGTCGACGAGCCGCGTCGGCGCGAGGTACTCCCCCCAGCGGTCGAGCACCGCCGGGCTCGTGATGGCCGCCCAGTCGACCCCCGGTGCCGTGACGTGCCCGCCGGGTACGTCGACGAGGCTCGTCGCGACGATCTCGAGCACGTCGTGCTCCTCGTGCACGTCGAACGACTGCACCAGGGCGCCCCAGTAGTCGACGTACGCCTGCACGCTCGCCCGTGGTGAGACCTGCAGCTGGTGCGAGAGCAGCATCTGACCGTCGGCGTCGCGCGGGGTCATCCGCACCTCGTTGAACGACGCCGCCACCAGAGACCGGTAGCGGTAGCCGGTGGAGTGCGTGATCCGCAGCCGTCGCCCCGACATCAGTGGCTCCACACGATCGTGCCGGCCTGGCGGAAGTAGGCCTCCGCCGTGGCTGCCGCGGCCGCGACGGCCGAGATCTGGGTCTCGTGGACGAGCTCGTCGATGGCGCCGGAGTCCTGGAGACCGCCGGAGAACTCCAGCCGCGAGCGCATGAGTCCGACCTCGCGGAGCAGGGCGCCGTCGTCCACGCCGCCGAGCTGTTGGAGCCCGCGTACGGCGCTCTCCGCCGAGCGCGCGGAGTGCAGCATCGAACGGGGGAAGTCGGCGTCGAGGACGAGGAACTGGCGCACCTGGTCGCCGGTCGGTGCCTCGCCGCTACGGAGGAACGGTGAGAGTGCCGCAGCCGCCCGCAGCGTCGCGACGGTGCCCGTGTCGGGCCACACCAGGTCGTGGCGTACGTCGAGCAGCCGGGCGGTCATGTCGATGCGCTCGAGGGCACGGCCGAGGGAGAGGAACAGGTGCCCCTCGTCGCGCGACATCGTCCACTCGACGGCGCCGTTGACGACCATGAGCCGCTCGAGCACGCGGTGCATCGACGCGCCGGGGCTGGCCGCTGCGGTGAGCCCACGGGTGAGGGTGAGGTGGGCGCCGTTGAGCGCCTCGAACACGTCGCCGGAGAGGGCGTCGCGGACCGAGCGTGCATTCTCCCGGGCGGCACCGACGGCGCCGATGACCGTGGAGGGGTTGGACAGGTCGCCGAGCAGTGCGCGGACGAGCTCGGTCGGCGTCGCCACCACGCCGTGGGGGAGCGAGAGCGCGTCGAGCACGACGGCCGCGGCGACGTCGTCGGGCACCGAACGGTCCTCGACCGTGAGGTGGTAGTGCTCCGCGAGCAGGCGGGCCGTGGCCTCGGCCCGCTCGAGGTAGCGCCCGATCCAGTAGAAGGACTCGGCGAGCCGGCTCAGCACGGCGTACGGTCCGGGTCGTCGACGGTGGCCGGGGGCGAGAGGTGCTGCTGCTGCTGGCCTTCCTGCTGCCGGAGCCGGTCGTCCGCGGTGACCGGCGCGTGGTTGCGCGCCACCGCGCTGCGGCGGACCCGGGTGACCCGAGGCACGGGAACGCGGGCCTCGCCGTCGGCGGAGCGCTCGCCCTCGTCCAGGACCCAGGTGTCCTTCGAGCCGCCGCCCTGCGAGGAGTTCACGACCAGGCTCCCCTTCGGCAGCGCGACCCGGGTGAGCCCGCCGGGCAGGACGTAGACATGGTCACCGTCGTTGACCGCGAACGGCCTCAGGTCGACGTGGCGGGGCTCGAGCGCCGACTCGCCGACGAGGGTCGGGCAGGTCGAGAGCGTGACGATCGGCTGCGCGATCCAGCTGCGCGGGTCCTCCTCGATCGCGACCGCGATGTCGGCGAGCTGCTTCTCGGTCGCCGCCGATCCGATGACCAAGCCGTAGCCACCCGAGCCGTCGACCGGTTTCACGACCATCCGATCGAGGGCACCCAGCACGAAGGCACGCTGGTCCGGGTCGCTGAGGTTGTAGGTCTCCACGTTCGGCAGCAGGGGGCGCTCGTCGAGGTAGTACTCGATCATCTGCGGCACATACGGGTAGACCGCCTTGTCGTCGGCGACACCGTTCCCGACCGCGTTGGCGATCGCGACGTTGCCCGCCCGTGCAGCGTTGAGCAGGCCGGGGACGCCGAGCAGCGAGTTGGGCACGAAGTGCACCGGGACGAGGTACTCGTCGTCGATGCGGCGGTAGACGACGTGCACCGGTCGGGCTCCGCGCACGGTGCGCATCCAGAGCCGGTCGTCGCGGCAGAAGAGGTCCCGGCCCTCGACGAGCTCGGCGCCCATCCGGCGGGCGAGGAACGCGTGCTCGAAGTGCGCCGAGTTGTGCACGCCGGGAGTGAGCACGGCGACGGTCGGGTCCGAGACGTCGGACGGCGCGGCCGCCCGCAGCGCGTCGAGCAGGCGCTCGGGGTACTCCGCCACCGAGCGCACCTTGTTGCCCGCGAAGACCTCGGGCAGCACGTGCGCGAGCGTGCGCCGGTTCTCCAGGACGTAGGAGACCCCGCTCGGGCAGCGCAGGTTGTCCTCGAGCACCCGGAACACACCGTGCTCGTCGCGGATGAGGTCGATGCCGGCCACGTGGATGCGTACGCCGTTAGGAGGCACGAGACCGAAGGCCGCGCGGTGGTAGTGGTTGGAGGAGGTCACGAGCCGACGGGGCACGACACCGTCGCCGAGGATCTCGCCCGGGCCGTAGACGTCGGAGAGGAATGCCTCGAGTGCTCGGATCCGCTGGCGCAGGCCGCGTTCAACGGTGTCCCACTCGTCAGCACCCACCACGCG
>JANMMN010000171.1:0-1858 GCA_031373405.1 Actinomycetes bacterium | reverse complement strand
TGATGAGCACCTTGAAGGACTCGGGGATACCGGGCTCCGGGATGTTCTCGCCCTTGACGATGGCCTCGTAGACCTTCACGCGGCCGAGCACGTCGTCGGACTTGATCGTGAGCAGCTCCTGGAGGGCGTAGGCCGCGCCGTACGCCTCCAGGGCCCAGACCTCCATCTCGCCGAACCGCTGGCCGCCGAACTGGGCCTTACCGCCCAGGGGCTGCTGCGTGATCATCGAGTAGGGGCCGGTCGACCGGGCGTGGATCTTGTCGTCGACCAGGTGGAGCAGCTTGAGGATGTAGACGTAGCCGACCGACACGGGCTCGGGGAACGGCTCGCCGGAGCGACCGTCGATGAGCCGTGCCTTGCCGTCCGCCCCGACGAGGCGGACGCCGTCGCCGGTGAGGGTCGTCGACCCGAGGAGACCGATGATCTCCTCCTCACGGGCGCCGTCGAAGACCGGCGTCGCCACGTTGGTGCCGGGCTCGGCCGCGCGGGCCGCGACCGGGAGGTTGGCACCCCACGCCGGGTCACCCTCGACCTTCCAGCCGGTCTTCGCGACCCAGCCGAGGTGGGTCTCGAGGACCTGACCGACGTTCATCCGGCCCGGGACACCCAACGGGTTGAGCACGATGTCGACCGGCGTGCCGTCCTCGAGGAACGGCATGTCCTCCACGGGCAGGATCTTGGAGATGACGCCCTTGTTGCCGTGCCGACCGGCGAGCTTGTCGCCGTTGGTGATCTTGCGCTTCTGAGCGATGTAGACGCGCACCAGGCGGTTGACGCCGGGGGGCAGCTCGTCGCCCTCGTCGCGGTCGAAGACGCGTACGCCGATGACCTTGCCGGACTCGCCGTGCGGCACCTTCAGCGAGGTGTCGCGCACCTCGCGCGCCTTCTCACCGAAGATCGCGCGGAGCAGGCGCTCCTCGGGGGTGAGCTCGGTCTCGCCCTTGGGCGTCACCTTGCCCACGAGGATGTCACCGGTGACGACGTCGGCGCCGATCCGGATGATGCCGCGGTCGTCGAGGTCGGCGAGCACGTCCTCGGAGACGTTCGGGATGTCCCGAGTGATCTCCTCCGGGCCGAGCTTGGTGTCGCGGGCGTCGACCTCGTGCTCCTCGATGTGGATCGAGGACAGGACGTCGTCCTGGACGAGGCGCTGCGAGAGGATGATCGCGTCCTCGTAGTTGTGGCCCTCCCACGGCATGAACGCCACGAGCAGGTTGCGACCCAGCGCCATCTCACCGTCATCGGTGCACGGGCCGTCCGCGAGGACCTGCCCGCCCTCGATGCGCTGACCCTCGTCGACGATCGGACGCTGGTTGAAGCTCGTGCCCTGGTTGGAGCGACGGAACTTCTGCACCCGGTAGGTGCGGTAGTCGCCGTCGTCCTGGGCCACGGTGATCACGTCGGCCGACACCTCGGTGACGACGCCACCTGCTTCGGCCACGATCACGTCGCCGGCGTCGGTCGCGGCGCGGTACTCCATGCCGGTGCCGACGAGCGGTGCCTCGCTGCGCAGCAGCGGGACGGACTGCCGCTGCATGTTCGAGCCCATGAGGGCGCGGTTGGCGTCGTCGTGCTCGAGGAACGGGATCATCGCCGTGGCGACGGACACCATCTGGCGCGGTGACACATCCATGTAGTCGACCCCGGTGCCGGGGACGTAGTCGACCTCGCCACCCTTGGTGCGGACGAGCACGCGAGGGTCGGTGAACTCACCGTCGTCGGCCAGCGGCGAGTTGGCCTGTGCGATGACGTGCAGGTCCTCCTCGTCGGCGGTCAGGTAGTCGATCTGGTCGGTGACCTTGCCCTTGGTGACCTTGCGGTACGGCGTCTCGACGAAGCCGAACGCATTGACCCGGGC
>JANMMN010000369.1:0-4290 GCA_031373405.1 Actinomycetes bacterium | reverse complement strand
TGCTTCAGGGCGCCGACATGGTGTTCATCACGGCCGGCGAGGGCGGCGGCACGGGCACCGGCGGTGCTCCCGTCGTGGCACGGATCGCGCGCGAGCTCAAGGCATTGACCATCGGCGTGGTGACTCGCCCGTTCGGCTTCGAAGGCAAGCGCCGCGGTGCCCAGGCCGACGTCGGCGTCGACGCGCTGCGGGCCGAGGTCGACACGCTCATCGTCATCCCGAACGACCGGCTGCTCTCCCTGTCGGACCGCAAGATCTCGATGCTCGACGCCTTCCGTCAGGCCGACCAGGTCCTGCTCCAGGGTGTCAGCGGCATCACCGAGTGCATCACCAGCCCGGGCGTGATCAACCTCGACTTCGCCGACGTCAAGAAGGTCATGGAGAACACCGGCAGCGCGCTGATGGGCATCGGCTCGGCGCGCGGCGACGACCGCGCTATCGCTGCGGCCGAGGCAGCCATCTCCAGCCCGTTGCTCGAGGCGAGCATCGATGGGGCGCACGGGGTGCTGCTCGCCATCTCGGGCGGCTCGGACCTCGGGTTGTTCGAGGTCACCGAGGCCGCGCAGCTCGTCGCCGACGCCGCGCACCCCGACGCGACGATCATCTGGGGCACGGTCATCGACGACGCCCTCGGTGACGAGGTCCGGGTCACGGTCATCGCCGCCGGCTTCGACGGAGGGCTCCCGCCTGCGAGGCGTACGGGCACCAAGGTCGTCACGAAGAGCGACGTGGACGAGACGCCGCTCGCCGTCGACACGGCTCGCGCCGCCGCGGGAGCCGGCCAGGCGCCGGTCATCCCGGTGGCGCAGGACGACGAGCCCAAGCGAGAGCAGCGTCGGATCGTCTTCGACGACAGCGGGGACGAGGACGACCTCGACGTCCCCGACTTCCTCAAGTAGTCGCGAGCACTTCTCCTCACAGCGGGTCGTGGCTTCGTGGCCGCGGCCCGCTGTGCTGTGTGCGGTGCTGCTGAGAGGGTGGAGGCGTGACGATCACCGACGGCACCCTCGGCCCCCGGGTGAGGTGGGCATTCGCGGACCGTACGACCGGGGTGAGCCTCCCGCCGTATGACGCAGGCAACCTCGCCGACCACGTCGGTGACGAACCCGAGCATGTCGCGGCCAACCGCGCGACTCTCGCCGCACGCGTGGGCGTGGACGGCACGCACCTGGTCTCCATGGCGCCGGTGCACGGCAACGACGTCGGCAGCGTCGACGCTCCGGCCACCGCCCCCGTCGCCGAGGTCGATGCGCTCGTGACACGGGTGCCGGGGCTGGCCCTGCTCGTGGTGGCAGCCGACTGCGTGCCGGTGCTCCTCGGTGACGGGGATGCCGGAGTGGTGGCGGTCGTGCACGCGGGCTGGCGCGGCGTACGCAGCGACGTCGTCGGCACCACGGTGGAGTCCATGGTCGAGCTCGGGGCCGCACCGGACCGGATCCGAGCGGTCGTCGGTCCCTCGATCTGCGGTCAGTGCTACGACGTCCCGCGTGAACGATTCGACGAGGTCGTCGCCGCAGCACCGTCCTCGGCGTCGGTCGCCCGCGGTGGCCGTCCCGGTCTGGACCTGCGAGCCGGCGTCGTGACCCGGCTGCGCGAGCTCGGCATCGCGTCGACCCTGCACGGTGGGTGCACAGCCGAATCGACGTCGTTGTTCTCCTTCCGCCGCGACCCGCTCACGGGTCGGCACGGCGGCGTCGTGACGTTGGTGGCGAGATGAGCGACCCGACGACCGACGCGGCCCGGGCCCGCCGCGCAGAGCTCGCCGCCAACCTCGTCGACGTGCGGACTCGGATCGGAGCCGCCGCGCGGGCCGTCGGCCGAGACGCCACGGAGATCACGCTGGTCGCGATCACGAAGACGTGGCCAGCCTCCGATGTCGCGCTCCTCGCGGGGCTCGGCGTCACCGACGTCGGAGAGAACCGCGACCAGGAGGCGAGGCCCAAGCATGAGTTCGGTGCCGGTCTCGCGCTGCGCTGGCACTTCGTCGGGCAGCTCCAGCGCAACAAGGCCAGGTCGGTCGCGTCGTACGCCGACGTCGTGCAGTCCGTCGACCGGGTCGAGCTCGTCTCCGCGCTCGACCATGGCGCTTCGGGAGCCGGTCGGACTCTCGACGTGCTGCTCCAGGTCGACCTCGACGATCGACCCGCGGCAGCGACCGGAGCCGGCGTCCGAGGGGGAGCGGGCCCGGCCGAGCTCGCCGGCCTGGCCGAGGCCATGGACCGCTGCGCCGCGCTGCGCCTCGCCGGGGTCATGGCCGTGGCACCCCTGCGCACGCCGGCCCGGCCGGCCTTCGAGCGGCTCGCCGCCCTCGCGGGCGCCCTGCGGGCCGACCATCCAGGGGCAACGATCATCTCCGCGGGCATGTCCGGTGACCTCGAGGAGGCGATCGCCGCCGGCGCGACACACGTGCGCGTGGGCACGGCGGTGCTCGGAGCGCGGCCCTCGCTCAGGTAGCGTTCCGGTGACGGAGCCCCGGTGAGTCCCGGCCCGTCGTCGTGGATGAGGCCGCGCTTCCGAGCGGTCACGGTGAAGGAGCAGGCATGGGTGCGATGCGCAAGATGGCCGTCTACCTCGGCCTGGTCGAGGACGAGGTGCTCGACTACGCCGAGCACGACGACGACCGCTATGGTGACGCGCGCCCGGTCGATGCGCGGTCGCGCAGCGAGCAGCCCGCCTACGCATCCGTGCGTGAGGTGCGCCCCGAGACGAGGAGCGCGACGCGCACGCTGGACCCGGTCGCCCGCCCGACGACGACGGCCACGGCGCCGCGGATCGAGGTGTCCAGCGACCCGGCAGGTGCCGGCGACTTCTACCGGATCACGACGTTGCACCCGCGCACCTACAACGACGCCCGCCGCATCGGCGAGGAGTTCCGCGAGGGTGTCCCCGTGATCATGAACCTCACCGAGATGGACGACATCGACGCCAAGCGTCTCGTCGACTTCTCCGCCGGGCTCGTGTTCGGCTGCCGCGGCACCATCGAGCGGGTGACCAACAAGGTGTTCCTGCTCTCGCCGAACAACGTCGACGTCGCCGCCGAGGCCCGCCGACTCGCCCAGGACGGCTTCTTCAACCAGAGTTGAGCTCGAGGCGCACGAGGAACCCCTCGGACGCCGACGACGTGGATGAGCTCCACGGTGACGACGAGACGCGAGGGCGGATCCCGACGTGAGTGTGGTGGGCCGGACGATCGTCGGCGTCCTCTCGATCTACCTGATCATCCTGATCGCGCGCATCGTGATCGACTACGTCTTCATGTTCGCGCGCGAGTGGCGCCCGCGCGGCATCGTGCTGGTCGTGGTCGAGGCCATCTTCACCGTCACCGATCCGCCGCTCAAGGCGCTGCGCAAGGTGATCCCTCCGCTGCGTATCGGTGGGGTTGCGCTCGATCTCGCATTTCTCGTGCTGTTCATCCTGGTGCAGATCCTCATTCAGGTGGCATCGCGCTTCTAGACTCAGCATCACAGCACCCGCACGGCGCGTGACGACGACCTCCTGGCACCCTGCTCCTGACCGATCCCAGCTCACCGAGGTGAATTCGATGGCCTTGACCCCCGAGGACGTTCGCAACAAGCAGTTCTCGACCGCAAAGCGCAAGGGCTACGAGATGGACGAGGTCGACTCGTTCCTCGACCAGGTCGAGCTCGAGATCGGCGGCCTGGCCCGCGACAACGCCGAGCTGCGAGGTCGCGTCGCAGGTGCCGAGCAGGCAGCGGCCCAGGCCCAGGCGCAGGTGGCGGCTGCTGTGTCGGCGCCGGCCCCGATGCCCGTCGCGCCTGCTGCTCCCGACCACAACGAGCAGGCCGTGGCCATGCTTGCCCTTGCCCAGCGCACCGCGGAGGAGCACAAGTCCCGTGCCAAGGCCGAGGCCGACGCGTTGCTCGGAGACGCACGGGCGAAGGTCGCGGAGATGGAGCGCTCGGGACAGGCTGAGCGGGCCACCCTCGAGCGCCGGGTGGAGGAGCTGCGCGCGTTCGAGCGCGAATACCGCACCCGGCTGCGCCAGCATCACGAGAGCGCCCTGAACGACCTCGAGCACCGCGGCACCGACCCCGCGGCAGCTGCCGCGCCCCCGGCGCCCCCGGCCCCGCCGGTAGCCCCCACCGCCCCCCCGGCAGCCCCCCCGGTCCCGCTGCCGGCCCCACCGACGTCCGCGCCGATCGCCGCCGACTGCTCGAGGCCGGCCGCCTTGGCACGGGCGTCGGCGAGCAGCGCATCGGCCTCGGCCTTGGCACGGGAGGTGTGCTCGCTGGCGGTCTTCTGCGCCAACGCCAGCATCGCGACGGCTTC
>JANMMN010000079.1:0-12016 GCA_031373405.1 Actinomycetes bacterium | reverse complement strand
TGGGCGGTCCGGACTTCGACACGGCGAACTTCTTCACCACGGGCACCGCGACCAACTGCATCACCGGTCCTACCCAGCCGACCTGCAGCCCGGTCTGGGCCCTCACCGGCACGACGTCGGTGTACTACAACATCGGCGGGGCCGATGAGGTGCACGGCGAGTCGGGCGACGACACGATCTACACGGGCGCGCTGAGCGACATCGTGTACGGCGACGCGCAGGACGACGACGTGATCGGCGGCTGGGGCAACGACTGGATCTCTGGCGGCACCGGCATCGACACCCTGCTCGGCGACGACGGCCGGATCTTCACCAGCCGCAACACCGGCTGCACGGTGACCTCGAGCGCGGTCTGCACCGAGATGGCCGAGCCGCTCTACGGCGTCTACAAGCTCCGCCGGACCGACCCCGACACGCGCACGAGCCAGGGTGACGTGCTGGGCGAGTTCATCTACACCCCTGGCCAGGTGCAGACCTCCACGATCAACATCGCGGGCAAGCTCGCCAAGTCGGTCGACCTGACGGTCTACAACCTCGGCCCGAACGTCGACGTCGGACGCAACAAGACGGTCGACCAGCCGCTGTACGACGCCAACAACTCCGACGACGTCATCTTCGGCGGTTGGGACGACGACTTCATCCACGGAGGTGCCGGCGACGACGCGATCTCGGGCTCCGAGGCGCGCACCACCGCGTACAACGTCCACTACGACGCGGGGTCGAGCAGCAGCACGGGCATCGAGAACATCGACTGGACCCGCCCCTACAACCCCGGCGACGCGTTGCACTTCGGCGCGGACACCAACGCGTGGCACAGCAACCACCACGTCGCCCAGCGGCTCGGCGAGTTCCTGCTCTACGACGAGTACGACCCACGCCGCGCGATCCTGTTCAACACCGACGGCACCGTCTGGAAGGGCGGTGCGGCCCCGACGCCCCGCCAGTTCTTCCTCAACAACGACCCGCTGTCGACGGAGAACCCGCTCGTCCCGGCTCACACCGTCAGGGCATGCGTCGCGGTCGACAACCAGGGCAACTGCACGCTGGTCAACGAAGTCATGCCGACCGACGGCGCCGACGTGATCTTCGGCGACCTCGGCAACGACTGGAGCCATGGCGGCACCGGAGCCGACACCATCTGGGCCGGCTGGGGCAACGACCTGTCCAACGCCGACGACCGGCTCGACACCAACGGGTGGCTCAACGACCTGCCCGACGGCCCGAACTCCAGCTACCAGGACCGCGTCTACGGCGGCGCCGGCCTCGACATCCTCATCGGCAACACCGGCGGCGACCGTCTGATCGACTGGGTCGGGGAGTTCAACAGCTACCTCGTTCCGTTCGCCCCGTTCGGCATCGCCACCGTGAGCCGCCAGGTCGAGCCGGCACTGCCCGAGTTCCTCTACGCGCTCTCGCGCAGCCAGGGCGTCGACCTCACCCGAGCGTCGGACACGGGCGGTGACCCGGCCCGCAACGGCGAGCCCGACGGCGAGCTCGGCCTCATCACCCAGCACGACCACGGCCAGTGGCAGACCCAGACCGGCGGACCCACCGACCCGCAGGCGGGCAACATCCCCGGCGGTCGTCGCGACACGCTGCGCGGCGTCGACTTCAACGATGGCTCCACCGCCGGCTTCGCCCCCGACTCGGGGTCGTGGACCGTCGCCAAGGGCCAGCTCCAGGTCACCAGCGCCACGTCCGGCCAGGACGCCGTGGCCGTGTGGTACGCCGAGTCCTACCTGCCGATCTACTACGAGCTCTCGGCCGCCATCGCCATGGGTAAGGCGACCGGTGGCTGGAAGTCCAACTCGTTCGTGATCTTCGACTACTGGTCGCCGACCGACTTCAAGTTCGCCGGCATCGACAACGCCGTCAACAAGATGGTCATCGGCCACCGCAACGCCGGCGGCTGGTGGTACGACGCCCAGGGTGCCGTCACCGGCTCGCTGCAGCCGGGCACGTTCTACCAGCTCCTCGTCGCCGTCAACGGGCTCAATGTGACTGTGAGCATCAACGGGAGCAAGGCCTTCAACTACACCTTCGCCCCGCGGCTGCTGCCGGACGGCGACCAGGTGGCGCTGAACAAGGGCATGGTCGGCTTCGGGTCGAACAGCTCGCAGAGCCTGATGGACAACGTCGCGTTGCAGGTGCTCCCGCCCAACCTGACGCTCGACCGTACGGAGTACTTCGACGACGGCACCGCGACGGACTTCACGGGCTACCAGGCCGGCGCGTGGGGCGTCAGCACCGGGCGGTACATCGGCACGACGACCACGGTCGACCCGACCGCGGTCTCGACGACCACGCTTCGGCCCGTCGGTCTCGACCCGGCCGCGTACCTGGAGCTCGACGCCACGCTGCGCACCGCGTCGATCGGCGGACTGGTCTTCGACGCGTACTCCTCGAGCGACTACAAGTTCGTCGTCCTCGACGTCGTCGCGCAGCGGGTGGTCATCGGCCACGTCGACCCGCGTCGCGGCTCGGTGGTCGAGGTGACGTTCGCCCGATCCCTCGTCGCGGGGACTGACTACACGCTCAACCTCGTGCTCAAGGGCACGGTGGTCACGGTGTCCCTCAACGGCTCCGTGCTGGGAAGCTACGTATTCAACGGGACGGTCGTCGACGGTCAGGTCGGCACCACGAGCGTCGGCGGCGCCACCTCCGTCGACCGCTTCCAGGTCCGCACCGACGATGCCGCGTTCCTGGTGGCCCCGCCCGCCCCTGAGATCCGCGTCTCGGGCAGCAGCATCCTCGAGGGATCGAGTGGGTCGAAGACGCTCACGCTGGCAGTGTCGCGCACAGGTGACCTGACTGCCGCGACGTCCGTGACCTGGCGCACCGTCGAAGGCACAGCCGTGGGCGGCAGCGACTACACCTCCGCCTCGGGCACCGCGACCTTCGCCGCCGGATCGAGCACGGCTACGATCGCGGTCACGATCAGTGGCGACGCGGTCTATGAGAACAACGAGACCTTCTGGCTACAGCTGACGAGTGTGGCGTCGGCATACAACCTGGCCGCGGGCTGGGGGCTCGTCACCATCACCAACGACGATGCCGCGCCGGTGAACAGCGCTGCCCCGGCGGCCTCTCCTGTGAGCTCGAGCCCCGCGACCGCGACCACGTCGTTCGCCTCGCCTGGCTCGACGACGACTGGCACAGCGGCCAAGAAGGGCGGCTTCAGCTCGGTCCTGACGGGTTCCAGCGTCTACTTCACCGTGAGCGGCGGCGGCAACCGCACCTCGCTGTCGGTGCGGATCACAGCAGACAACGGCTACACCACGGTCATCAACGTGCCGCTCGACGCCAGCGGTAGCGGCACCAGCCAAACCGTCTACCCGCCGCCGGGCAGCATCTGCACGGCCACGCTGGAGGACCCACAGGCCATTGGTCGTTCGCGCGTGCTGGGGACGGTGTACTTCACGATCCCGACGTGAACCCAGCCGAGTTCGTCGGGCTTCGACCCCGTGAGCCGAGCAGCCGGGCCGCTGCCCGACGCGCTGCCGCCTCACCAGCCGCGGCCGCGCCACGTGCAGGAGCAGTCGCTCGGCGCCGAGCGTCGTGTCCTAGCCCAGCGACTGCGCACGGATTCTCCGGTTCTTGCGGTGTGGGCCATGTACCTTCGCGGGTGTCGCGGAGGTGTGCGCCGCCCTCCGCGGGGGCCAGCAGGTCGTGGTCTGAGCGGTGCTGACTATAGGGAGAAGCATGTCTGTCACCGTTCCTCGGAAGGCGACAAGAACCATCGCCGTCGCGGCTCTGGTCGCTGCTGGTGCGCTGGTCGCCGTGACTGCGACGCAGGTCGTCGCGGCACCGGCACCTCCGTCACCCGTGCCGACCGGTGCCGGTAACGCATGCGTGGCCAAGTCCGACCGGTTCGTCACCAACTTCTACGGCAACAGGATCCTCGTCATCAACAAGGGCCGTCTGCGGTCCAAGCTCGCCGGTGTCATGTGCAAGACCTGGGAGTACGAGGCCGTCATCGCCGCCCAGGGCAAGACCGGCCCGGGGGGCGCAACCGGCGCCGCGGGTACCACCGGTGCGACGGGCCCAGCAGGAGCGGCCGGCGCGACAGGCCCTGCCGGTCCGAAGGGCGAAACGGGTGCGCGGGGCGAGGCCGGCCTCCAAGGAGAGACGGGACCCCAGGGCGAGCAAGGGCCTCGAGGTCTTCCCGGTCAGAGCCCGGTGGAGATCGCGACCTGGTCCTACACGTACACCCCGCCAGCGAATCCGGGCCCATTCAACGGCTTCATCCAGGTGCCGTCCGCGACCGAGATTCTCCCTGGGGACAAGGTGACTGCGCTGTCTGCCGTGGCCACGGGTGACTTCTCCGCGTGCACCGGGGGATACCTGCTCGACGTGGACCTGCCCAATCGCAAGGATCCCGGGATCAACTCTGGGTTGCTGGCTCGCTGGGGCAGTGGGGATGGTGCGGTCCTGGATGACACGGATGGCAAGGTGGAGGGGACGTGGGAGATCGCTCCGTCGGGCGGTGGACTGATGATCCAGGCGTCCTGCCAGGGCGGAACCTTCGAGGCGCCCACGCCTGAAGGGTCACTGCCAGCGTTCGAGCTCACGGTGACGTTCAGGTGGGAGCACACGACACCGGCGGTTACCTTCTCCTGATCCATTCGGGCCGCCCGCCAGGTGGGCCCAGCAGAGATAGCACGACGCCCGCCCCGATGACCAGGGGTGGGCGTCGTTGTTGTTCGGATCAGCAGCGCAACGCCCCTCCACGAACGGGACCGGCCGGGACTACCAGCCGCGCTCGCGCCACTCCGACAGGTGCGGTCGTTCGGCGCCCAGCGTGGTGTCCTTGCCGTGACCGGGATAGACCCAGGTCTCGTCCGGCAGCCGATCAAAGAGCTTCGTCGTGACGTCGACATAGAGCGACGCGAATCCCTCCGGACTTGTTGTCCGGCCGACTCCACCGGGAAAGAGACAGTCGCCGGTGAACAGGTGGGGTGGGCCGGTGGGGTCGTCGTAGAGCAGCGCGACCGAGCCGGGGGTGTGACCGACCAGGTGGATCGCTGTGAGCGTGACGTCGCCGACGCGGACCGTGCCGCTGTCGACGAGGGTCTCGTCGGTGGGGACCTCGATAGCCACTGCGTCCGCCTCGTGCGCGATGGTGCGGGCACCGGTCGCGGCCACGACGTCCGCAAGTGCGGCCCAGTGGTCGCGGTGCGCATGGGTCGTGACGACCGCCGCGATCCCGTCGTCGCCGATGAGCTCGAGCAGCCGCTGTGGCTCGGCGGCCGCATCGACGAGCACCTGGGTTCCGGTGGCGACGCAGCGCAGCAGGTAGGCGTTGTTGTCGTACGGGCCTACGGCGAGCTTGGACACGATGAGCTCGGGGAGCTCGCGCAGGTCCGCGCGACCTCCGACGCTGACGATCCCGGTGTAGGTCACCCATCGATCCTCTCGCGAAGCCGGGCCGCTCACCAGGCGGGAGGCTCGCCAGGGGCCGACCCGTCGCGCCGGAGCACGCTGGGTCCGGCGCCGCGACCGAGCCGCCACGCGAGCACCTCGGCCGGGTGCCCGATCACGTCGACCGGGCCGGAGCGGCCGTGGATCCAGAGCAGCGTCCGCTCGACGAAGTCGTCGGGCCAGTCCAGCGGTGTGTACGTCGGCAGGTCGAGGTCGACGTGGTGGATCTCGACCTCGCGCAGCCGGGCGTAGCCGATGGCGTGGGCCGGGACGTCGGGGACGGAGTCGGGCGCTGCGGCCCCGAAGACCACGAGCCGGTCGAGGACCTGCGGGGGAGCCGCTCGCAGTGACCCCAGCGCCGTCGAGAGCAGCCGGGCAGAGCATTCGAGGTCGCGGACGAGCTCGACGGCCTGCCGCGAGCTGCCGGACTCGATGTCGGCTGACCGGGCCTCGAGCGAGGCGTACATCGGCGTCCGCTCGCCGGTGTGCGCCCAGGAGACCAGTCGAACCATGCCGTCAGCGTTGCGAGCGAGGTGGGTGAGGACGTGCCCCACGCTCCATCCGGGGAGCAGGGAGGCACGGCGCGCAGCCGCGTCATCGAGGCCCACCACAGCCGCCAGGAGACGCTCCGTCGCGTCCTCGACCGCTGCCAGGTCCTGGACGGGTGCCGCGGTCACGGTGAGACGGTACGCGCCGCGCACCGGGCGCGGGAATGCCGCTGTCGGACCTGGTCGTTAGCCTGGACCGCGGCCGACCGGCCTACGGCAGGGCGGCCAGGGGGCATCCCCGGCGCGACAAGTCCCGAGAACAGGATCCAGCAGTGGCCGATCGCCTCGTCGTCCGCGGCGCCCGTGAGCACAACCTCAAGGACGTCTCCCTCGATCTCCCGCGCGACGCGATGATCGTGTTCACCGGCCTGTCCGGCTCGGGCAAGTCCTCCCTGGCGTTCGACACGATCTTCGCCGAGGGTCAGCGCCGCTACGTGGAGAGCCTCTCGGCGTACGCCCGTCAATTTCTCGGCCAGCTGGACAAGCCCGACGTCGACTTCATCGAGGGGCTCTCGCCGGCCGTCTCGATCGACCAGAAGTCGACCAACCGCAACCCGCGCTCGACGGTCGGCACCGTCACCGAGGTCTATGACTACCTGCGCCTTCTCTACGCCCGTGCTGGGCGACCGCACTGCCCCGAGTGCGGCCGCGACATCGCCCGGCAGACCCCGCAGCAGATCGTCGACCGGATCCTCGAGCTCGAGGCGGGCGCCCGCTTCCAGGTGCTCGCCCCGGTGATCCGCGAGCGCAAGGGGGAGTACGCCGACCTGTTCCGCCAGCTCCAGACCCAGGGCTTCTCACGGGCCCGGGTCGACGGCGTCGTGCACTCCCTCGCCGAGCCGCCCACGCTGAAGAAGCAGGAGAAGCACACGATCGAGGTCGTGGTCGACCGGCTCGCGGTCAAGGCCGACGCCAAACGGCGCCTCACCGACTCGGTCGAGACTGCGCTGCGGCTCTCGTCCGGGCTCGTCACCCTCGACTTCGTCGACCTGCCCGAGGACGACCCCGACCGCGAGCGGTTGTTCTCCGAGCACCTGGCCTGCCTCTACGACGGCCTGTCGTTCGAGGAGCTCGAGCCGCGCTCGTTCTCGTTCAACTCCCCGTTCGGCGCGTGTCCCGAGTGCACCGGTATCGGCACGCGGATGGAGGTCGACCCCGAGCTGATCGTGAGCGACCCGTCGATGACCCTGGCCGAGGGCGCGATCGGCCCCTGGTCCAGCGGTCACATCAGCGACTACTTCGAGCGGCTGCTGGGAGCGCTCGGTGACGAGCTCGGGTTCGCCATCGACGACACCTGGGAGTCGCTGTCGGCGAAGGCGAAGAAGGCGATCCTGACGGGCAGCTCGAGCCAGGTCCACGTCCGCTACAAGAACCGCTACGGCCGTGAGCGCAGCTATCACACCGCGTTCGAAGGCGTCATCCCCTACATCCAACGCCGGCACGCCGAGGCCGACACCGACACGAGCCGCGAGCGCTTCGAGGGCTACATGCGCCAGGTGCCGTGCCCAACCTGCGCCGGCGCGCGCCTCAAGCCGATCTCGCTGGCCGTGACGATGGGCGGCCGGTCGATCGCCGAGGTGGCTGCGATGCCGATCGGTGACTGCTCGGTCTTCCTCGACGACCTCGAGCTCTCACCCCGCGAGAAGCAGATCGCCGAGCGCGTCCTCAAGGAGGTGCAGGAGCGGCTGCGCTTCCTCGTCGACGTCGGGCTCGACTACCTCACCCTCGACCGCGCGGCCGCCACCCTCGCCGGTGGTGAGGCACAGCGCATCCGGCTCGCCACCCAGATCGGCTCCGGCCTCGTCGGGGTGCTCTACGTCCTCGACGAGCCGAGCATCGGGCTGCACCAGCGGGACAACCGTCGGCTGATCGAGACCCTGCTGCGGCTGCGCGACCTCGGCAACACCCTCATCGTCGTCGAGCACGACGAGGACACGATCAAGCAGGCCGACTGGGTCGTCGACATCGGCCCGGGCGCAGGGGAGCACGGGGGTCAGGTCGTGGTCTCGGGCACGGTGCAGGACCTCCTCGACCACCCGGACTCCGTGACGGGTGCCTATCTCTCCGGCCGGCGTCGCATCGAGATCCCCGCCGTACGCCGCCCGGTCACTCCCGGTCGCGAGCTGCTGGTCGAGGGCGCGCGCGAGCACAACCTCAAGGACGTCGACGTCGCCTTCCCGCTCGGCTGCTTCGTGGCGATCACGGGAGTGAGCGGCTCGGGCAAGTCGACTCTGGTCAACGACATCCTCTACACGACGCTGGCTCGCGAGCTCAACGGAGCGCGGTCGGTTCCGGGACGGCACCGTCGGGTGCGCGGGCTCGAGCACCTCGACAAGGTCGTGCACGTCGACCAGAGCCCCATCGGTCGCACCCCGCGGTCCAACGCGGCGACCTACACCGGGGTCTTCGACCACGTGCGCAAGCTCTTTGCCGAGACCCCCGAGGCGAAGATGCGCGGCTACCTGCAGGGCCGGTTCTCCTTCAACGTCAAGGGCGGCCGCTGCGAGTCGTGCTCCGGTGACGGCACCATCAAGATCGAGATGAACTTCCTGCCCGACGTCTATGTGCCGTGCGAGGTGTGCCACGGGGCTCGCTACAACCGCGAGACCCTCGAGGTGCACTTCAAGGGCCGGACCATCGCCGAGGTCCTCGACATGCCGATCGAGGAGGGGCTCGAGTTCTTCGAGGCCGTTCCCCCGATCGCGCGGCACCTGCGCACCCTCGTCGACGTCGGCCTCGGCTATGTCCGGCTCGGGCAGCCCGCGCCGACCCTCTCCGGCGGCGAGGCCCAGCGGGTGAAGCTCGCGAGCGAGCTGCAGAAGCGGTCCACCGGGCGCACCGTCTACGTCCTCGACGAGCCGACCACCGGCCTGCACTTCGAGGACATCCGCAAGCTCCTCGGCGTCCTGCAGTCACTGGTCGACAAGGGCAACTCGGTCCTGGTCATCGAGCACAACCTCGACGTGATCAAGACCGCGGACTGGGTCGTCGACATGGGCCCGGAGGGGGGAAACCGCGGGGGCATGGTCGTGGCCACCGGCACTCCCGAGGACGTGGCTCTCGTGGCGGCGAGCCACACGGGCGGCTTCCTGCGTGAGATCTTGAACGTTCAACGGGAACCCTCGGCCAAGCCCCGTTCGTCGAGGTCGAAGGCCACCCGTGGCGCACGCGCCGCGGCCGGAGCCCTAGCGTTGCCCGTCCCAGACCTGCAAGGGAGCCCCACATGACCCTGAACGCCCCGCCCGAGCCCGCCCCCACCGCCACCCGCCGTCAGGTGCTCGCGACGACCGGCGTCGTCGTGGCCGCCGCTGCCGTCACCGCCGCGTGCGGCTCCTCGGTCGGCAGCTCTGCGAGCGCCCCGGCGTCGAGCGCAAACCCAGCGACGTCGGCCGCTCCGGCCACCGTCGGCAGCGCGAGCGTCCCCGTCGGCGGCGGCGTCGTGCTCGCGGAGCGCAAGATCGTCGTGACCCAGCCGGTGGCCGGTGAGTTCAAGGCGTTCAGCGCCGTCTGCACCCACCAGGGCTGCGTCGTCAGCTCGATCGCCGACGGCAAGATCAACTGTGCCTGCCACGGCAGCGTGTTCTCAGCCGCCGACGGCTCGGTGCAGAGGGGCCCGGCGACGTCGTCGCTCGCCCCGGTCAACCTCACCGTCTCCGGCGACCAGATCACCCTGGCCTGATCCGGGGACCGAGTGGCTGATCCCGCGACGTACCGGCCGGCACCGGGCGAGGTTCCCGACTCGCCCGGTGTCTACCGGTTCCGCGACGCTCACGGTCGCGTCGTCTACGTCGGCAAGGCCAAGAGCCTGCGCAGCCGGCTCGCGTCGTACTTCCAGGACCTCGCGGCGCTCCACCCGCGCACCCAGGCGATGGTCACTACGGCCGCCGCGGTCGACTGGGTCACGGTCGACACCGAGGTGGAGGCCCTTCAGCTGGAGTACTCCTGGATCAAGGAGTACGACCCGCGGTTCAACGTCCGCTACCGCGACGACAAGAGCTATCCCTACCTCGCGGTCACCCTCGACGAGGAGTTCCCCCGGATCACCGTGATGCGCGGTGCCAAGCGCAAGGGTGTGCGCTATTTCGGGCCGTATGCCCACGCCTGGGCGATCCGCGAGACCGTCGACCTGCTGCTCCGCGTGTTCCCCGCCCGCACCTGCAGCACGGGGGTGTTCAAGCGGCACGGGCAGATCGGCCGTCCGTGCCTGCTGGGCTACATCGGCAAGTGCTCGGCGCCGTGCGTCGGCCGCGTCGACGCGGCGGAGCACCGACGGATCGTCGAGGACTTCTGCGCCTTCCTCTCCGGGCAGACCGCCGCCTACACGCGACGCGTCGAGCGTGAGATGACGGCCGCGGCGAACGAGCTCGACTACGAGCGCGCGGCCCGTTTGCGCGATGACCTCCGGGCGCTCGAACGTGCCTTGGAGAAGAACGCGGTGGTGCTCGCCGACGGCACTGATGCCGACGTCATCGGCCTCGCCGAGGACGAGCTCGAGGCGGCTGTGCAGGTCTTCCACGTGCGAGGCGGACGGATCCGCGGTCAGCGCGGCTTCGTCGTCGACAAGGTCGAGGACGTGACCACGGCCGACCTCGTCGAGCATCTGCTCCAGCAGCTCTACGGCGACCAGACCTCCGACGCGGTCCCGCGAGAGGTCCTCGTCCCCGAGGTCCCGTCGTACGCCGAGAGCACCACCGAGTGGCTCAGCGCGCTGCGGGGCAGCCACGTCGACGTCCGAGTGCCGCAGCGCGGCGACAAGCGCGACCTCATGGAGACGGTCGCCCGCAACGCCTCCCAGTCCCTCGTGCTGCACAAGACCCGCCGCGGCGGAGACCTCACGACCCGCAGCCAGGCCCTCGAGGAGCTGCAGGAGGCGTTGGGGCTGCCCGAGGCACCGTTGCGGATCGAGTGCATCGACGTGAGCCACCTGCAGGGCACCGACGTCGTCGCGAGCCTCGTCGTCTTCGAGGACGGACTCGCCCGCAAGTCCGAGTACCGCAGGTTCGCGATCCGCGGCGGCGCGGACGGGATCAGCGACGACACCCGATCGATCGCCGAGGTGGTCACGCGACGCTTCCGCCGACTCCTCGAGGAGCCCACCGATCCCGCCGACCCCCGCCCGGGCATCGACCCGGTCACCGGACGGCCGCGCACGTTCTCCTACCCGCCGCAGCTCGTCGTCGTCGACGGCGGCCGGCCGCAGGTCGAGGCTGCTCAGGCGGCGCTGTCCGAGCTCGGCATCACCGACGTCGCGCTCGTCGGGCTGGCTAAGCGGCTCGAGGAGGTCTGGCTTCCCGGCGACCCCGACCCGGTGATCCTGCCCCGGACGAGCGAGGGTCTCTACCTGCTGCAGCGGGTCCGCGACGAGGCACACCGGTTCGCGATCGCCTACCAGCGCCAGAAGCGGGGGAAGCGGATGATCGAGAGCATCCTCGACGACGTGCCCGGGTTGGGCGAGGCCCGCAAAAAGGCGGTGCTGCGTCAGTTCGGGTCGCTCAAGCGGCTCCGGCTCGCGACGCTCGACGAGCTCGTGAGCGTGCCCGGCGTGGGTCCCACGGTGGCCCGGGCGATCCTCGACGCGCTCACACGGGAGGCGCCCGCACCGGCGATCGACATGGCCACCGGCGAGCTGCTCGCCTGATCCGCGGCGACACGCACCGCGTGAGGTGGCCCCGCGCCGCCCGGTCCGAGAGACTGGGACCGTGGTCGAGGGTTCCCTGGAGCTGGTGCTGGTCAGTGGCATGTCGGGGGCCGGTCGTTCGACCGCTGCGCGGGCCCTGGAGGACATGGGCTGGTTCGTCATCGACAACCTGCCACCGGTGCTCCTGCGCCAGGCGGTCGACCACATCGCGGCCTCGGACGACATCCACCGCCTCGCCGTCGTCGTCGACGTGCGCGGCGGCCCCATGTTCGACGACCTCGCGAGGGCCCTCGACGGGGTGCTCGCCGAGGGCATCGACCTGCGGGTGGTCTTCCTCGAGGCGGGCGACAACGAGCTGGTACGCCGGTTCGAGAGCAGCCGGCGCCCGCACCCGCTGCAGGGCTCGGGC
>JANMMN010000143.1:0-1711 GCA_031373405.1 Actinomycetes bacterium | reverse complement strand
CGAGCCCATGATCGCGTCCAGGTCCAGGGGCTCGCCGGGGAAGGCACAGACGACGTCGGCCGCCGAATCGATCATCCCGCGGGCGATCAAGGCGTCGATGACGTCCACGAAGTTGCGATCGTTGGCGGCTGAGGCGACGTAGATCGACACGGGGGTCTCCTGACGAGAGGGCGCCTCGCGGTTGCGCGACGGGCACAGTGTGTCGCCGGGATCCGTTGCGGCACAGGCCATGCGCGAGGCGACTCACGCACCTCATCATCTAGCTCCGAATGATGTTGTGGAAGCTGGCGACGGCCATGCCCTTGATTGTCAGTTCGCGAAGGGCGTCCCCGGTCTCGGTGATCAACCCAAGGAGCGTCGCGGTATCGAGCCACTCGGTACCGCTTCGGAAGTGCCGAACTCCAAGCACCTTGACGTACTCAGGTGTCGACGGGTGCGGCGGGTTGACGATCCATGCCCCGTGGATGAGTTTGTCGCGGCTGCCGAGGCTCACCTCGGTTTCGTTGGCCCAACCTTCGACGTCGGGGAACAGCCGCGATCGTCGGACGACGCGGAGCAGGTCTTCGCGGCGCATCTTGATGGCCTTCGCGGCCCGCCTATCGGCATCGTCCGCCGCCTCGTGTGTCGCTTCTCCTGCCCGTATGTAGAACAGGCCCAACAGGATCTCGACCTGCGACCCCCACACGGCCACCCGGCCGACCTGCTGCGTGATCGTCGGGTCGAAGTCAGGGGTAGCGAAGCCGTCGGTCATGCTCCGCAGGCTACGACGAAGCGCCCCGCACCCGTGCCGGGACTCATGCGCCGGGATGCGGGGCGGGCGTGCGAGTCGAGGTGCGGCACATTCTCGGCCAGGGTCGCCAGGGCGGCGTCGAGGTCGGGGAGTGGGGTTCGCGTGGCGGTGAACGCCGAGGACTCGACGGCCTCGGCCGGCATGCGTGTCACCCTAGTCGGCGTCGGAGGCCACGCCGCGAGGGTCGGGCGTAGGGTCGAGGAGTGACCGATGCCATCGCGCACCACCCGCCGATCGCCGACCTCGCCGAACGACTGGCGCGCGCACGGGCCGCCACCCGCGCCTCCGAGATCGACGCGTTGCTCATCAGCCCCGGCCCGGACCTGCGCTACCTCACCGGGTATGACGCGCTGCCGCTCGAGCGCCTGACCTGCCTCGTCGTGCGCGCCGACGGCGATCCGATGGTCGTCGTCCCCGGGCTGGAGCAGCCGGCCGCCGCGGCGAGCCCGATCGGGGAGCTGGGGCTCGAGATCCTGACGTGGGGAGAGACCGACGACCCGTACGCGCTCGTCGCCTCGCTGCTCCCTGAGCGCGGCCGGGCGGCACTCGACAACCACATGTGGGCCGAGAAGGTGCTGCGGCTGCGGGCCGCCATGCCGGACGTGCACCAGCTGCTCGCCAGCACCGTGCTGCGTGAGCTTCGGCTCCGCAAGACTCCCGACGAGGTCGACGCGCTCCGCCGGGCCGGTGCGGCGATCGACCGCGTGCACGCCCAGGTGCCCCAGTGGCTCCGCGCCGGTCGCACCGAGCGCGAGGTGGGCAAGGACATCGCCGACGCCATCATCGGCGCGGGCCACGTCACGGTCGACTTCGTCATCGTCGCGAGCGGCCCCAACGGGGCGAGCCCGCACCACGAGCTCTCCGACCGGGTGATCGAGACGGGCGACCCAGTCGTCGTCGACATCGGGGGCACCATGCCGG
>JANMMN010000367.1:0-3511 GCA_031373405.1 Actinomycetes bacterium | reverse complement strand
AGCGGTTGGCCGACGGTGATGGTGGCCGTCCTCGTTCTCGGTGGTGTCCAGCTGGCGCTGATCGGCGTGATGGGCGAGTACGTCTGGAGGGCGGTCGAGGAGAGCCGAGGACGGCCCCTGTACATCGTGCGGGCGGTGCGCACGGCACCCACCGACGGGGTGGGTCGCACGACTCGGGAATGAGGCGCCGGCGCGCCGGTGCCGTCGCGCACGAAACGTTCGTGGAGCCGGCTGGTCGAGCCGACTCCGGACCGGACGGCGACATCCGACGTCATGAGGTCCGTGGCGATGAGCAGCCGTGGTGCCTGAGCGACTCGGGACTGCGGGATGCGGCCGGCAGACGCGGAGCAGGCCCGAATCACCGTCGGTACGGTGATGGCATGAGCGACCCGAGGGTGCCTGCGGGCGACGTCCACCGGCTGCTCACCACCGAGCAGATAGCGCAGTTCGACCGGAACGGGTTCGTCGTGCTGCGCGACCGGATTCGTTCCGACCTGCTCGCCCGGTTGCAGTCCGCCTCCGCCCGCTGGATCGCCGACGGCCGGGGGCGAGAGGACGGCGGCCCCGGCGACTGGCTGTTCGCCGACCGGCCCAGCGGCCGGGTGCTGTGGCGGGTCGACTATGTCCACGACAAGGGGGAGGCCGCATCGCTCGAGCTGCTCGGGTCGCCGGAGGTGCTCGGCATCGCCGAAAGCCTTGCGGGGCCCGACTTCGTGCCGACCTACGAGTCCCTCGTCATCAAGTCCGCGGGTGACGGTGCTCCGGTGCCGTGGCACCAGGACGCCATCCACTCCCGTCGCTATCGGCTGTTCAACATCGATGTCTACCTGGACGCGTCGCTGCGCGGCGCGGGAGCGCTGCGCGTCCTCCCCGGCTCGCAGCGGGCACGCACCGATGCGTGTGCGCTCGCCGAGGCACACGGCTGGGACCTGCCCGGAGCGGTCGAGATCGAGTTGGCGCCCGGCGACGTCCTCGTCCACGACGACATGGTCGTGCACGGTTCTCCGCCCGCGACCAGCAACGCCATGCGGCGCACGATCTACCTCGAGTTCCGCCCCGCCCGGTCGATCCTCGAGGACGGGCCGTGGACGTCGGAGTGGATGGACGCCCGCCTGCGCCTGCTCCCGCTCGCGCTGGCTGAGCACGCGCGCTGGGCCGCGGCCGAGGATCGGTACGCATGGCGGATCGATCCGTCGCTACGGCCCGAGCCGCTCGGTGACGCGCAGGCCGAGCTGCGGGTCGTCCACGCCGTCCACACACCCGGCGAGTGGTGCAGCGCGGGGTGAGCCTCGTCGGCGGCGTCAGCCGAGCTGGGTGGGGACGTCGGGCCCGTCGTGGCCATGCCGATGACCGCTGCGCTCGGCGCCGACCCCGGCGATGACGACGAGCACGACCCCGAGCACCTGGAGACCCACGGGCACCTGAGCGAGCAGCACCAGGCCGACCACGAGACCCAGAGCAGGCTCGAGCGCCATCAACGTGCCGAACGCCGCAGCGGTCAGGCGTCGCAATGCCATGAGCTCCAACGAGAACGGGATGACCGGCAGCAGCAGGGCGAGTCCGACCGAGGCTGCCACCACCTCCCAGGTGATGTGCCCCCACGCCTGCGGCACCCCGACCACACCGGCAGTGACCGCCGCGACGGGGATCGTGATGGACAGTCCCTCGAGCCCGCCGAACCGGTCGCCGACCTGCTGGGTGAGCACGATGTACGCCGCCCAGCACAGACCGGAGAGCGCGGCGAGCGCGACGCCCACCGGGTCGATGTCGCCGCGCCACGGCTCGGTCAGCAGCAGCACCCCGACGAGGGCAAGCAAGGGCCACGCGAGGCTGCGGCGGTCGTGGCTGCGGATGACGGCGACGCCGAGCGGGCCGAGGAACTCGATGGCCACCGCCGTGCCGAGCGGGATTCGCTCGATCGAGGAGAGGAAGGCGACGGTGAGCACGCCCGTCACGACGCCGAGCGCCAGCGCCAGCCGCAGGTCGCGCCCGCGCAGGCCGCGGATCTGGGGGCGGTTGAGCGCGACGAAGATGGCCGCGCCGGCGGTGAGCCGGAGCCAGGCGGTGCCCGCGGGGCCGACGACCGGGAACAGCGTGGTCGACAGCGCCGCGCCGAGCTGGACCGAGAGCATGGCTACCAGCGCCAGGGTCCACGCCGGGACCCGGTGAGAGGCGTGGGTCGAGGCCTCGCTCACGTCACGAACGAGGGCAGCCAGCGTTCGAGCTCGCCACGCATGGGCACGGTGGCGCCCATCTGCGACAGGACGCCGATGCCACCCAGCCAGACGCGGTGGATCAGCAGGTAGTTCGGCGGCAGGTTGATCTTGAACCCGAGGCTGAAGTCCGGACTGCGCGGGTCGCTCAACCGGGTGAAGTGGCCGCGCATCCAGTCGCGCGAGAAGTGGAAGTACTCGTGCTGCGCCGGTTCGGCGAACGGCGCGAGGGCGGCGAAGAACTTCTCGGCGTCGACGTCGACGTCGGGCTTGATGAAGCCCTCGTCGCGCAGCCCTGCGACGACCGCCTCAGCGTCGCCCAGCAGCGCGATGCGCAGCAGCTGTCCCATCGAGTCCGGCGGACCGTCCGGGAGCCGGGCGACCGCGCCGAAGTCGAGCACGCCGAGGCGCCCGTCGGACATCACCCGGTAGTTGCCGGGGTGCGGGTCGGCGTGGAGCAGCCCGGCCCGCATCGGGCCAGACATGAGGAAGCGCAGGTAGAGCGTGCCGTAGTGGTCGCGCTCCTCCTGCGTCCCGTCAGAGATGACCTTCGAGAGCGAGTAGCCCTCGAGCCACTCGGACACGACCACCATCGGTGCCGCCGCGAGCACGTGCGGCACGACGAACTCGTCGTCGCCCTCGTACGCCGCGGCGAACTGGCGTTGCGAGGCAGACTCGATGAGGTAGTCGAGCTCCTCGGCAGCACGTTCCTTCAGCTCGGCGAGCAGAGGCTTGATGTCCATGCCCGGCGCCATCGACGCGAACATCCGCGCCATCCGCGACACCTGGTTGAGGTCGCTCATCAGGGCCTTGCCGGCCCCGGGGTACTGGATCTTCACAGCCACGTCGCGTCCGTCGTGCCAGACCGCCTTGTGCACCTGCCCGATGGAGGCGGCTGCCGCGGGCTTGTCGTCGAAGGACTGGAACCGCTCGCGCCAGTCGTGGCCCAGGGCGTCGGCGAGCACGACGTGCACGGTCTCCGCCGGGAGCGGCGGAGCGGCATCCTGGAGCTTGGTCAGAGTCGCGCGATACGGGCCGAGGACCTCATCGGGCAGCGCCACCTCGAAGATGCTCATGGCCTGGCCGAACTTCATGGCGCCGCCCTTGAGCTCACCGAGCACCTTGAACAGCTGCTCGGCGGTGCGCGCCTGCACCTCGGCCGCGACGAGCTCGGCGGGCTTGCCGCCGACCCGGCGCCCGAAGCCCCAGGCCGTGCGTCCGGCGAACCCGATGGGCAGGGTCGCCAGCTTCGCCGTCCTGGTCACCGCCTTGCGGGGAAGATCGCTCACGGCACCATT
>JANMMN010000141.1:0-12607 GCA_031373405.1 Actinomycetes bacterium | reverse complement strand
CGATGAGCTCGTCGACGCCATCACTCGTGTCGCGGACGGCGATGCGGTGTTCTCACCACGCCTGGCCGGGTTCGTGCTCGACGCCTTCTCTACCGGGGCCACTGACGTCGCCACCGACGGCCTCGACCAGCTGAGCCCGCGCGAGCGCGAGGTCATGCGCCTCATCGCCCGCGGCTACACCTACCGCGAGGTCGCCAAGGACCTCGTCCTCTCGGTGAAGACCATCGAGACCCACGTGTCCGCTGTGCTGCGCAAGCTCCAGCTCTCCAACCGCCACGAGCTCACCAAGTGGGCCGCAGCCCGCCACCTCATCTGACACTGAAGGGTCCCTAGGTTTCATAGGACCGAACCCACGCCACCTTCACCTCGCCAGGCTGCGCCCGCCCGGATCGGCTAGCGTCGCCGCGGTAGCAGGAACGTCGACCTCGGGAGCAGCAGCGTGTCGGTTCAGGTGCAGGGTGTCGTGGCTCGGGCCAAGGGGCTGCCCGTGTCGATCGAGACGATCGTGGTCCCCGATCCGGGGCCGGGGGAGGCGCGGGTCATGGTCCAGGCGTGCGGGGTCTGCCACACCGACCTGCACTACCGGGAGGGCGCCATCAACGACGAGTTCCCGTTCCTGCTCGGGCACGAGGCGGCGGGCATCGTCGAATCGGTCGGTCCCGACGTCACCGACATCGCGCCGGGCGACTACGTCATCCTCAACTGGCGCGCTGTCTGCGGCACCTGCCGGGCCTGCCTCCGAGGTCGCCCGCAGTACTGCTTCTCGACGTACAACGCGACGCAGAAGATGACGCTGCTCGACGGCACGGAGCTCTCGCCGGCGCTGGGGATCGGCGCGTTCGCCGAGCAGACCCTCGTCGCGGCCGGACAGTGCACGAAGGTCGACCCGGCCGCGCCCCCGGAGGTCGCCGGGCTGCTCGGCTGCGGCGTCATGGCGGGTCTCGGCGCCGCGCTCAACACGGGCAACGTCGGCCGCGGCGACACCGTCGCGGTCATCGGGTGCGGCGGTGTTGGCAATGCCGCCATCGCCGGTGCCCTCCTCGCCGGCGCGCGCACGATCGTCGCCGTCGACATCGACGACCGCAAGCTCGACCAGGCGCGGCACTTCGGCGCCACCCACACGGTGAACTCCCGCGAGGTCGACGCGATCGAGGCCATCCGCGAGGCCACCGGGGGGTTCGGCGCCGACGTCGTGATCGAGGCGATCGGCCGCCCCGAGACCTACGAGCAGGCTTTCTTCGCGCGCGATCTCGCCGGCACGGTCGTGCTGGTCGGTGTGCCGTCTCCCGAGATGCGGATCGACCTGCCGCTGCTGGAGTTCTTCGGTCGGGGCGGGGCGCTCAAGTCGTCGTGGTACGGCGACTGCCTCCCCTCGCGGGACTTCCCGATGCTCATCGACCTCTACCTGCAGGGCCGGCTCCCCCTGCAGGACTTCGTCTCCGAGACCATCGGTCTCGGTGAGGTCGAGGCGGCGTTCGCGAAGATGCACCAGGGCGACGTCCTGCGCTCGGTCGTGGTGATGAGCGCGTGACCGTCCGGATCGACCGCGTCGTCACGAGCGGGACGTTCAGCCTCGACGGTCAGGACTTCGCCGTCGACAACAACGTGTGGATCGTCGGCGACGGGCACGAGGTCGTCATCGTCGATGCTGCGCACGACGCGGCAGCGATCATCGACGCCGTCGCCGGTCGTCGGGTCATCGCCGTGGTGTGCACGCACGCGCACAACGACCACATCAACGCGGCAGGTGAGGTCGCTGCCTCGCTCGGCGCTCCGGTCCGGTTGCACCACGACGACCTCATGCTGTGGGACGTGCTCTACCCGGGCGTCGTCCCGGAGCCCCTCGTCGACGGCGACCGGATCACCGTGGGGGACGCCACGCTGGAGGTGCTGCACACGCCCGGCCACTCACCCGGAGGCGTGTGCCTCTGGTCCTCGGAGCTCGACCTGCTGCTCTCGGGCGACACGTTGTTCCGTGGGGGTCCGGGCGCGACGGGACGCTCCTACAGCGACTTCCCGACGATCCTGCGATCGATCCACGACCGGCTGCTCTCGCTGCCACCGCAGACCCGGGTGCTCACCGGTCACGGCGACGAGACGACGATCGGCGTCGAGGCCGCGGACTACGACGCCTGGGTGGCACGCGGACGGTGACCGGCGTCCGTCGGGACCTCGTCGGAGTGGCCGTCATGGTCCAGTCGTCGTACGCCGATCAGCCCGGCATGACGGAGATGAAGAACCCCTCGGCGACCCTGCCCTCGGCGTATCCAGCACTCACGGCGTTGCGCTCGCCCCAGCCGCGGACGAAGGACTCGAGCTCGGGCAGGTGAGCGGTCTGGGACTCGTGGGCGCGCAGCGCGGCGAGCTTGCGGTCGAAGGTGTCGGTGATGTCGACGAAGTGCGTGAGGTGTGGGTGGCCCATCACCCACACCTCGCTCACGGTCCACGCCTCGAGGCCTTCGTCGTCGAGCAGGGACGGGTGGGCGAACGGGTTGCGGGCGTCGGGGTAGACCGCCTGGATGGAGGACTCGCCGGCGGCCAGGTGGTCCGGGTGCGAGGCGGGGATCCGCTCCCAGTTGCGCTCCGGCGACTGGATCAGCAGGCGTTCGGGGCGCACCTGGCGGATCACCCGGCTCAGGTCGCGTCGCAACCCGTGCGACACCGAGAGCTCGCCGTCGCGATAGCCGAGGAAGCGTACGTCGTGGACTCCCACGGCCGCCGCCGCGGCCACCTGCTCAGCGCGCCGGATCCGGGGGATCTCGGCACGGGGCACGGCCGGGTCGAAGCCGCCCGCGTCGCCGTCGGTGATGACGGCGTAGGTCACCGCGATCCCGGCGTCGACCCACCGCGCGATGGTGCCCGCGGCGCCGAAGTCGACGTCGTCGGGGTGCGCGGTGACGGACAGGATGCGGGTCACCTCGGAGTCGTCAAGCACTGGTCCTCCTCGTGGGCCGGCCGTCGGCGAGAGCGCCGGGGACACGCTAGCCCGCCGCCCGCTTAGGCCACCTGGGGGAGCCTGCCTCGTGACGGCAGCGGGCGGGCGAAAGGTTCCCCGGTCTGGTGCCGATGCACAGTCATGAGCACCGATCCAGGCATGCCCCGTACCCGGGCGCGTCGCACCCCCGTCGGGCTCATCGCTGCCGCGCTGGTGGCCGCCCTCGTCCCGCTGACGGCGGTGATCCCGCAGAGCCAGGCCATCGACACCGCGCCGCCGGTCGTGCCCGTGGCGGCACGGGCGTCCGTCGTGCCCAAGGCCCCCGTGTTCTCCGCGGCGATCGACGGCGCGTCGGACTACCAGGCCCAGTCCCAGTGCACGCCGGCCCCCAAGCCCGGTGCGCTCAAGCTGGCCCGCCTGATCACCGCGACGTACGGGAGGACGCCCATCGGCATCGCCCGCTCGTGCTCGATCGGCGGCCTGAGCGAGCACAAGGAGGGTCGGGCGCTCGACTGGATGGTCAGCATGCGGGTCCCCTCTCAGCGTGCCCAGGCCGAGAGCTTCCTGACCTGGCTGCTGGCGACCGACCAGTACGGCAACGCCGCGGCGATGGCCAAGCGCCTGGGGATCATGTACATCGGGTGGAACAACCTGTTCTGGCGCGGCTATGACTCGGGACGCGGGTGGACCGAGCTCAAGGGATGCCTCACCGATCCCCGGAAGAAGGCGGCCGGGTACGACACCTACTGCCACCGCAACCACGTGCACCTCTCGCTCAGCTGGGAGGGAGCGTCCGGGCTCACGTCGTACTGGACCGGGAAGCCGCTCGCCCCGACCTGCGACTCGCCGTGGAGCTACGGGCAGCCCACCCCGGTCGCCGGCGCCGATCTCGTCCCCGTCACCCCGGTGCGCGTGCTGGACTCCCGTGCGGGTATCGGTGTCACCGCCGGCGCGCTCGCCGCGCCGTGCCGGTTGGGCACGGCCCGCTGGAGCGGTGACCGACGCGATCTCGTCGTGACCGTGGCCGGGCGAGGCGAGGTGCCGCCGACCGGCGTGGCCGCCGTCGCGATCCGGGTCACGGTGGCGCGCACGAGCGCGCCGACGCCCACCGTGTCGGCGCGCGCGACCGCCGCAGGTGCCCTGGTGCCGGTCGTGTCCCCGCTGACCGCTAGCGCGTTCGCCGGGACGGCAGTGGTGCCCGTGGCCGCCGACGGCACCGTGCGGCTCGTGCTCGACCGGGGCACCGCCGAAGTCACGGTCGACGTCCTCGCCTGGGCCGCACCGGTCGTCACCGCACCGGCGCCTCCCGTGCCCACCCCCGACACACCGACGCCCCCTGCCGCTGCGGCTGCGCCCGGGCGTACCCACGTCGTGAGCCCGGTGACCGTGTACGACGGCACCGCCACGCCTCTCGCGCCCGGTGAGGTCCGCACGGTGCGGCTCGCCGGCCTCGGGGGCATCCCCGCGACCGGGGTCCAGGGGCTCGTGCTCGCCCTGACCACGGCCAGGACGACCACGTCGGACTGGATCGGGGTCCAGGCCGGCGCGTCGGGTCCGTACGTCGCCGTCCTGCGCTCGTCCACCACGGGGGTGCGCGCCACGCATGGCGTCGTCCCCACCAAGGACGGCGTCGTCACGGTGCGCAACGCCGGAAAGTCACCGGCCGTGATCCAGCTGCGGCTGCACGCGTGGATCGGGGACGCGGCGGACACCGGCGGCTCCCAGCTCACCCTGCTCCCCAGCCCGGTGCTCCTCGTCGACTCGGCCCGCAAGATCGGCCTCGTGGGGCCGGTGACGACCGCCAAGGCGCGCGCCGTCACGGTCACCGGGGGACGGGTCCCCGTCGGGGCGCAGGCCGTCCTGGTCTCGGTCTCCGGCCTCGGCGGAACGACCGAGTCGACCTTCAGTCTCGCGTCACGCGGGTCTGCCCGCGTGGCCAACCTGACTCCGGGCCGGTGGGACCACGACGTGCTGCTCCTGTCGCTGCTGCCCTCGGGAGTCATCGCCGTGTCGAGCCCGTCGCTCGGCAGCCAGGTCAGGATCTCGGTGCTGGGCTACGTGGCCTGAGCCCGTCCCACGTCCGTGGGGGACCGTCCCCGGTCGGACCTAGACTTGGCCGCGATGGCCACCCTCTTCGACGACCTCGGGCTGCCGACCCCGGAGCCGGTGCCCGCTGGCCGGCCGAGCGCCGACGTCGGCGCCCTCGTCTCCGACCTCAACCCGGAGCAGCGGCTCGCCGTCGAGCACCGTGGATCGCCCAAGCTCATCGTCGCCGGCGCGGGCTCGGGCAAGACCCGGGTGCTGACCCGGCGGATCGCCCACCTGCTCGCGACCGGCGATGCCAGGCCGGGCGAGATCCTCGCGATCACGTTCACCAACAAGGCCGCCGGCGAGATGCGCGAGCGCGTGGTCGAGCTGGTCGGCACCCGTGCCCGCGTGATGTGGGTGTCGACCTTCCACTCCGCCTGCGTACGCATCCTGCGCAAGGAGGCGCCACGCCTCGGGCTCTCGTCGTCGTTCTCGATCTACGACGCGACCGACTCCCAACGCCTCATGACCCTGGTGTGCCGCGATCTCGAGCTCGATCCGAAGCGCTACCCGCCGCGAGCGTTCAGTGCACAGGTGTCCAACCTGAAGAACGAGCTGATCGACCACGAGACATTCGCGGCCCGCGCGAGCAACCACCAGGAGAAGACGCTCGCGGAGGCGTACGCCGACTATCAGCGCCGGCTGCGCCGCGCCAACGCGGTCGACTTCGACGACCTGATCTCCTCGACCGTCGCTGTTCTGCAGCTGTTCCCCGATGTCGCCGAGCACTATCACCGCCGGTTCCGGCACGTGCTCGTCGACGAGTACCAGGACACCAACCACGCGCAGTACGTCCTCGTCAACGAGCTCGTGGGCCGAGGCGAGGGCGGCGTCGCGCCCGCGGAGCTGTGCGTCGTCGGCGACGCCGACCAGAGCATCTATGCCTTCCGCGGCGCGACCATCCGCAACATCGAGGAGTTCGAGCGCGACTACGCCGACGCGACGACCGTGCTGCTCGAGCAGAACTACCGCTCCACGCAGACCATCCTCTCGGCGGCCAACGCGGTGATCACCCGCAACACCGCGCGCCGGGTCAAGCGGCTCTGGACCGACGCGGGCGACGGCGCACGCATCGTCGGGCACGTCGCCGACAACGAGCACGACGAGGCGGCGTTCGTCGCCGGCGAGATCGACCGGCTTGCCGACGAGGAAGGCGTGCCCGCACGCGAGATCGCGGTCTTCTACCGCACCAACGCCCAGTCGCGGTCGCTCGAGGAGGTGTTCATCCGCGTCGGCATGCCCTACAAGGTCGTGGGCGGTGTGCGGTTCTACGAGCGCAAGGAGATCCGCGACGCGGTCGCCTACCTGCGCTCGCTCGCCAACCCCGCCGACGACATCTCGCTGCGCCGCATCCTCAACACGCCGCGGCGAGGCATCGGAGACCGGGCCGAGGCCTGTATTGAGGTGCTCGCGCAGCGCGAACGCATCACGTTCGGCGCGGCGCTGGCCCGGGCCGAGGAGGCGCCGGCGATCGCGACCCGCTCGCTCGCCCAGATCCAGGCGTTCGCCTTGATGATGAGCGATCTGCGCACCCTGGTCGAGGCGGGCTCCGGCCCCGCCGTGGTGCTCCAGGCGGTGCTCGAGCAGAGCGGCTATCTCGCCGAGCTCGCCGCGAGCAGCGACCCGCAGGACGAGACCCGGGTGGAGAACCTCGCCGAGCTCGAGTCGGTGGCACGCGAGTTCGAGACCGACCGGCCCGAGGGCACGCTCACCGACTTCCTCGAGCGCGTGTCGCTCGTGGCCGACTCCGACGACATCCCGGACGCCGAGGCGCACGGTGGCGTCGTCACGCTGATGACACTGCACACAGCGAAGGGCCTCGAGTTCCCGGTTGTCTTCCTCACCGGGCTCGAGGACGGTGTCTTCCCGCACATGCGCTCCCTCGGCGACATGCGCGAGCTCGAGGAGGAGCGCCGCCTCGCCTACGTCGGCATCACCAGGGCCCGGGCCCGGCTCTATGTCTCGCGCGCCGTCGTGCGCTCGGCATGGGGTGCGCCGTCGTACAACCCACCGAGCCGGTTCCTCGACGAGATCCCGGCCGAGCTGGTCACGTGGAACCGCGAGGACCCCGTCGGCTCCGGTGCCCGGCCGACGTCGCGCAGTGGTTTCGGGTCGGCCCCGTCGCTCGTCGCGGCGGCTGCGCGCCCCGGCGCGCGCTCACCCGGAAACCGCACGGTGGTGTCGCTGTCCGCGGGTGACCGCGTCACGCACGACACGTTCGGCCTCGGCACGGTCGTCTCGACGAGCGGCGCTGCGGAGAAGGCAGAGGCGACCATCGACTTCGGGGCCGAGGGCACCAAGCGGCTGCTGCTGCGCTACGCCCCCGTCGAGAAGCTCTGAGCCCTCTCGTCAGAGGCGTACGCCTCGCGCCCGCAGCCAGGCCACGGGGTCTGGGCTCGAGCCGGCTACGGCGCGCGCGTCGATGCTGTCGTGACGACGGAGGCAGCAGGTCTCGTGCTCCGCCCGCGTGCGCGGCCGGTGCTGCTCGCGATCGACGTGGCACCCGCGGCGACGGTGTGGCCCTCGTGGTCGAGGTGCGCGAGGGTCGTGCAGATCTCGTGCACGACACCGCCGTCGATCGGCAGCGACATGTGGCCGACGCCCCTCACGAACACGTTGCGGGCCGACAGGTCGGGATGGACGATCTTGGCCGAGCGTTTCGGTGCGACCATCTGGTCGAGGTCGCTCCAGAACGACACGAACCGCGTGCGGCAGCCCGGCGCCGGCTCGGCCAGCTCGCGGACGACGTCGCTGCCCGGGCGGAGCTGGCGCACGAGCGGGTGCGGCAGGACGTACGCCGGGAGCGTCCCCTCGTGCGGGCTCCCGAGCGTCACGAGGGTGTGCACCCGCTGGTCGCCCCCGAGGCGCTGGACGTAGTAGCGCGCGACGAGCCCACCCATCGAGTGCCCCACGACGTGCACGCGCTCGTAGCCGGTCTCCTCGCACAGCTCCTCGACGAGGGTCCCGAGCCGGTCGGCGAGCACCCGGATGTCACCGGTGAGCGAGGAGTAGTTGACGGTCACGACCCGGCCGAAGCCCCGGCGTCGCAGTGCCCGGCGCAGCAGCGTGAAGACCGAGCGGTTGTCGATGATCCCGTGCACCAGGATGATCGGCGTCCCTGCCGCCTCGACGTCACCGACGAGCAGCCCACGCTGCACCGGGGGCAGGTCCGCCAGCCGGGTGCGGTGCAGCACGTCCTGCGAGCGTTCCTCGAGGATGCCGAACGGCCACATCGCCAGGTGGGCGGTCCACCACGCGACCTCGATGGCGGTGCCTCGGACGCCGCTGGGGGACAGGAGCGCCCTGCGGGCGTTGTCTGCCCGGGTGCGGGCCTCGTCGAGGGCCCGTGCCACGCGCTCCAGGGTGCCCGGCACGCGCTCGGCGTGGGGATCGCGGTTCGCGTCGTGGGGCACGTCCGCAGGGTAGACCTCCCGGCCCGGTCGAGCAGGTGCGCCGCCCCGGCACGCGGGTGCGCGGCACGAAGTAGGCTCGAGCCGCGATCGTGGGGCGGTCCCCCGCGGTCCGCCCGCTGGAGGTCCGTCATGAGCAGCACCGCCGTCGCCCCCCGCACCGCCGCCGGTGCACCGATCCGGGTCGTGGTCGCCAAGCCCGGTCTCGACGGGCACGACCGTGGCGCGAAGGTGGTGGCTCGCGCGCTGCGCGACGCCGGGATCGAGGTCGTCTACACCGGCCTGCACCAGACGCCCGACCAGATCGTCGAGACCGCGATCCAGGAGGACGCCGACGTCATCGGCCTCTCGGTGCTCTCGGGCGCCCACATGACGCTGTTCGCGGCCGTGCTGGAGCAGCTCGCCGCTCGCGACGCGGCCGACATCGTCGTGTTCGGCGGCGGGATCATCCCGGAGGCCGACATCCCCGAGCTCGCGCGTCTCGGCGTCGCCAAGATATTCACTCCAGGTGCCACGACGGCGTCCATCGTGGACTGGGTCGTCACGCACGTCGGTGCGCCTGTCTGACCGGTCGGGCCGGTGATCTCGTGGCGGGCGCCGTTGCGCGTCGAGCTGCCCTGGATCCGGCCCGACGTCGATCCTGCGCTCCGCGTCCCGGTGGCGCTCGTCATCGGGCGCGACCTGCGCCCCTGAGCTCCCCGCCGCAGGGAGGCCAGGGCGGCGGTCGGGCGCGCCGCGCCCCGGCGCTAGGCTCGCGCTCATCCACGCGACGCCGCCCGGCGGAACCCAGCTTCCGGTGCGCCGCCCCCTCTCGACCAGTCAGGACTGCCAGCGGTGGATCTCTACGAGTACCAGGCGAAGGACCTGTTCGCCCGCCATGGAGTGCCCACGCAGAGCGGCGAAGTCGTCCGTTCTCCCCAGCACGCCAAGGAGGCGGCCGAGCGCATCGGCGGCCTCGTCGTCGTCAAGGCCCAGGTGAAGACCGGTGGCCGCGGCAAGGCGGGTGGCGTCAAGCTCGCGGCGACGCCGCAGGAGGCGTATGACCGGGCCTACGACATCCTCGGCCTCGACATCAACGGCCACCTCGTCCACCAGCTCCTCATCAACCCGGCCGCCGACATCGACGAGGAGTACTACGTCTCCTTCCTGCTCGACCGGGCGCACCGCACCTTCCTCGCCATGGCGAGCAAGGAGGGCGGCATCGACATCGAGCAGCTCGCCGTCGAGCGTCCGGACGCGCTCGCCAAGGTCCCCGTCGACGCGATCGTCGGCGTCGACCGCGCCAAGGCCGAGGAGATCGCTGACGCAGCGGGCTTCGACGCGTCGGTGCGCGAGCAGGTCGTGGAGATCCTGCAGAAGCTGTGGGACGTCGTCATCAAGGAGGATGCGACGCTCGTCGAGGTCAACCCGTTGGTGAAGACCCCCGAGGGCCTCGTGGTCGCGCTCGACGGCAAGGTCTCCCTCGACGAGAACGCGGCGTTCCGTCACCCGGAGTTCGATTCGCTCATCGACGCGACGCAGACCGACCCGCTCGAGCTGCGCGCGAAGGAGAAGGACCTCAACTACGTCAAGCTCGACGGCTCGGTCGGGATCATCGGCAACGGTGCCGGTCTCGTCATGAGCACGCTCGACGTCGTGGCGTACGCCGGTGAGGAGTTCGGCGGGCAGAAGCCCGCCAACTTCCTCGACATCGGCGGCGGTGCCTCGGCGCAGGTCATGGCCGACGGGCTCGAGATCATCCTGTCCGACCGCCAGGTCAAGGCCGTGCTCGTCAACGTCTTCGGTGGCATCACCGCGTGCGATGCGGTCGCCAACGGCATCGTCCAGGCGCTGCAGCTGCTCGCCGACAAGGGCGGTGCGGCCTCGTTGCCGATCGTCGTGCGCCTCGACGGCAACAACGCCGACCTCGGCCGGGCGATCCTCCTCGACGCGGCGAACCCGCTCGTCGAGCTCGTCGACACGATGGACGGAGCCGCGCGTCGCGTGGCCGAGCTCGCGGCACAGGGAGCCTGAGAACCATGGCGATCTTCCTCACCGAGGACTCCAGGATCCTCGTCCAGGGCATCACGGGCTCCGAGGGCACCAAGCACACGATCCGCATGCTCGGGTCGCACGCGAACATCGTCGCGGGAGTGACTCCCGGCAAGGGCGGCCAGACCGTGAGCGCCGAGGGTCGTGAGATCCCGGTGTTCGGCTCCTGCCAGGAGGCCGTCGCGGCCACGGGCGCCGACGTCTCCGTCGTGTTCGTGCCGCCGCGCTTCACCAAGGCTGCCGTGCACGAGGCCGTCGACGCGGGCATCCCGCTCGTCGTGGTGATCACCGAGGGCGTGCCGATCCACGACACCGCAGAGTTCTACGCCTACGCCGAGAGCAAGGGCACGACGCGGATCATCGGTCCGAACTGCCCCGGCCTCATCAGCCCCGGCAAGTCCAACGCCGGGATCATCCCGGGCACGATCAGCAAGGCGGGTCGCATCGGGCTCGTCTCGAAGTCGGGCACCCTGACCTACCAGATGATGTACGAGCTGCGTGACCTCGGGTTCTCCTCGGCCGTCGGCATCGGTGGCGACCCGGTTATCGGCACGACGCACATCGACTGCCTCGCGGCGTTCGAGGCCGACCCCGAGACCGACGCGATCGTGATGATCGGCGAGATCGGCGGCGACGCCGAGGAGCGTGCGGCGGCGTACATCAAGGACCACGTGACCAAGCCGGTCGTCGGCTACGTCGCCGGCTTGACCGCCCCCGAGGGCAAGACCATGGGTCACGCCGGGGCGATCGTCTCCGGCTCGTCCGGCACGGCGCAGGGCAAGAAGGAAGCGCTCGAGGCGGTCGGCGTGAAGGTCGGCAAGACACCGAGCGAGACCGCCCTGCTCATGCGCGAGCTGATCACCGGCCGCTGAGCGAGCCGAGCCGCGTGACGGCCGGTGCCTGCGCTGCCCCGTTCCTGGCAGTGACGGTGCCGGCCGTCGCACGTCCACCGCAGGGTCCGTACGCCGTGACCCCGCGCCGCCACCGCGCTCCCTGAGCGGGATGACCCCGGTCGCCGGGTTGCATCCGTGTCGCTGGCCGGACGGCGAGCCCGCGGGTGCGAGCATCGAGCCGTGACCTCGATGCTGGAGCGCCCCGTCCGCGCCCGCCCGGGCGCACGCTCGCGCCTCCCGGTCCCGCCACCCGTGCGGACCCCCGACATCGTCGGCACCCTCCCCGTCGCGGCGGTCACCGCAGCCGTGTGGGCCGCGCTCGTCGGTCTCGTCTCCCTCGGCGTCCTGGTCGTCCTGGCCTGGGCCGTCTCGGGTCGTGGCGAGGATGGGCTCTCCACGCCGCTGCAGGCCTCCGGCGTGGTCTGGCTCATCGCGCACCATGCCCCGGTCCTCACCCCCGGGGGCGCCTCGATCACCCTCCTGCCGCTCGCGCTGGTCGCCCTCCCCGTCGCCCTGCTCTATCGCGCGGGTCGTTGGGCCGCGCGCATCACGGCGGTCGAGGCCCGACGCGACGCGGTGCTGATCGTCGTCGCGGGCACGGGGACCTACTCCGGCATCGCCCTCGGGGTCGCGCAGGCGAGCTCGATCGCCGGGGCCGAGGTGCCCGAGCTGCTCGCGCTCGGCTGGGCCGCGCTGGTCGCGGCGGCGGGGTTGACCTGGGGCGTCGCCTCGGGTGCCGGCTTCCTCGACCCGGTCCGCGCGCAGGTGCCGGCCCGCGTCCGCCGGGTCCTGCTGACCGCGACGGCGGCCGGTGCGGCTCTCGCGACCGCCGCGGGTCTCGTCGCGGTGCTCGCCCTCGTGAGCCGCTGGTCGGTCGTGACCGGGCTCGAGCGCCAGGTCGCCACCGGTGCGTTCGAGGCGTTCGAGCTGTTCCTCGTCTCGCTGGCCTACCTCCCGAACCTCCTGATCTGGGCGCTGTCCTACCTCGCCGGCCCCGGCTTCGCCGCCGGGGGAGGCGCGACCGTCGACCCGTTCTCGGTGTCCGGAGCGCTCCTGCCCGGCGTACCCATCCTCGGTGCGGTGCCAGCCGACGCACCCGTGGTGGCTCCGCTCCTGCTCCTGGCACCGGTCCTGGCCGGTGTGCTCGCTGCCCTCGTCCTGCGCCGCCGGCACCAGCTCGCCCTTCTCGAGGAGCTGCTCACGGGGGTGGCCGCCGCGACCGTCGTGGGCGTGACCGTGACGCTGCTCGG
>JANMMN010000137.1:0-2117 GCA_031373405.1 Actinomycetes bacterium | reverse complement strand
CGGGTCGGGCATCCAATAGTGGCTACAAGGCGATACCGGTCAGGACGAGGACGCGTTCGTAGGTGAAGTCGTCCATCGCCGAGCGCAGACCCTCGCGCCCGACGCCGGAGGCCTTGACCCCGCCGTAGGGCATCTGGTCGGCGCGGAAGGTCGGCACGTCGCCGATCACGACGCCACCGACCTCGAGCTCGGCGTGGGCACGGAACGCGACCTGCAGGTCGTGGGTGAACACCCCGGTCTGGAGGCCGAAGCGGCTCTCGTTGACCGTCGCGAAGGCGGCATCGACTCCGTCGGCACGGACCAGCACGAGCACCGGGCCGAAGACCTCCTCGCACGCGACCTTGGCGTCGGAAGGGACGTCGGTGAGCACCGCGGGCGAGTACGACGCACCATCGCGGACTCCCCCGGTGAGCAGCGACGCGCCCGCCGCGACGGCCTCGTCGACCCAGGCCTCGACCCGGATCGCGGCCTTCTCGTCGACCAGGGGCCCGACCACGGTGGCCTCGTCCCAGGGCGACCCCGTGGGAAGTGACTCGACCTGCGCGACGATCCGCGGGACGAAGGAGTCCCAGAGCGAGGAGTCGATGAGCACGCGCTGCACCGACACGCACGACTGACCCGCCTGGTAGTTGGCGAACGTCGCGATCCGCGTCGCGGCCCAGTCGAGGTCTGCCTCGCTCGACCAGTCCGGGCACACGACCGCGGTGGCGTTGCCGCCGAGCTCGAGCGTGACGTGCTTGTGCGGCACGGCCTTCTGGATGGCGAAGCCGACCGGCTCGGACCCGGTGAACGACACGATCGGCAGCCGGATGTCAGCAACAAGCGCCGGTGCGACCTCGTTGCTCACTGGCAGCACCGACCAGGATCCGGCGGGCAGGTCGGTCTCGGCGAGCAGCTCGCCGAGCAGGAGCGCGGAGAGGGGAGTGGCGGGAGCGGGCTTCACGATGATGGGAGCGCCGACGGCGATCGCCGGCGCGACCTTGTGGGCGACGAGGTTGAGCGGGAAGTTGAACGGGGCGATGCCCAGCACGGGACCGTGCGGGAAGCGCCGGATGATCGCCGTCCGACCGGCGGTCGCCGCCTCGGTGTCGAGCCGCTGCAGCTCGCCGCTGAAGCGACGCGCCTCCTCCGCCGCGAGCCGGAAGACGGCAGCCGCACGGGTCGCCTCGACGCGCGCCCACATGAGCGGCTTCCCGTTCTCGGCGGTGATGAGCTCGGTGATCTCCTCGAGCCGCTCCGTGAGGCGACGCGAGACGTGCATGAGCGCCTCGGCGCGCAGCGCGGCCGAGGTCGCCGCGAACTCGTGCCGCACCGCCCAGGCGGCCGCGACCGCCTCCTCGACCTGCACCGACGTCGGCACGCTGTGCACCCCGACGACGGATCCGTCGTAGGGGTTGGTCACCTCGACGGTGACCTCGGAGGTCTCGGGGCGGCCGGCGATCCAGGCGGGGCGGACGTCAGTCATGGCGATGACGGTACGGCCTGATCGACTCGGTCCGTACGCCGAGCTGGATGCTCCTGCACCCCCGGACAGCCGAGCGGGACACCAGCGTCAGTCCGGTTGACGGGTCAGCGCGAGGTAGAGCTCGGCGCGCACGCCGGCGTCGTCGAGCGAGCGACCGAGCAGCACCTCGGCCCGGCGCAGCCGGTGCCGCACGGTGTGGCGGTGCACGCCGAGATCGGCCGCGGCGGCGTCGACCATCCCGTGGCGGCGCAGCCAGGCGAGCAGGGTCGCCGCGAGGTCGGCGCGCTCCCCCGGCTCGTCGAGCGGCGCGATCAGCGCGGCGGCCCACGCATCGGCCGCCGCGGGGTCGAGCAGCGCCTCGAGCCCGCCCCCGAGGTCGTCGTAGGTGCGGACCCCGGGGCCACCTGCAGCGAGGGCACGGCGGGCGCGGGCGAGCGAGCGCGAGAGGCTGGTCGGGTCGTCGAGGTCGGCGCCGTCGCCGAGACCCACCCCGGAGATCGAGTCGGTGTCCTCGGCCGCGACCCGGGCGCCGTCGCCGACGACCGGGCCGAGAGCGATCCCGACGACGAGCGACTCGTCGTCAGCGACGATGCCGGCGGCGACCGCCGCCCCGGGCAGCGCTTCGGCGAGCCGGTCCTCGGCCGCGGCCACG
>JANMMN010000059.1:0-12347 GCA_031373405.1 Actinomycetes bacterium | reverse complement strand
GCGCAGGAGTCCAAGGCGCAGGCGGAGCAGGTGAGATCGATCTCGGTCGACCGCATCGGTGGCGTCCTCGGGCACGTGCCGCCGGCGGCCATGGCTGAGGTCGACGAAGCCCTACGCCTCCACCTCAACCTCTAGCCCGACCGCTGCGAGGGCAGCCCGACCGCCGAAGCTGGCGACATCGGTTCTGGTTACTGGGCTCCGGCGGGGATGCCGCTGACGTCGTCGAGGTGGTCCATCGTCTCGTGGGCCTGGTTGGGGATCTTGGAGCGTACGACGAGTCCGAAGACGAAGGCGACCGCCGCGAGGAAGCCGAAGAGCACGAACGGCCCGGCCGGTCGCCACGCGTCGTACAGCGTGCCGCCGAGGGCGAAGGCGATCATGATGCCGATGCCGCCGGAGAGCGCGAACATGCCGATCACCGAGCCGCGTGTGGCCACCGGCGACTGCTCCGCGACGAGCACCTGGCTGGAGATGACGGCGCTGACCTGCCCGACGCCGATGACGGCGGCGATGGCGTAGCCCATCGGTGAGAACGGGTTCTCGATGAAGATCGTCGCGCTGTAGCCGATCGCGGCGATGAACAGCGAGATGAGGACGGCATCGGTGCGCGAGAGCCGGTCGGCGACGATGCCGATCGCGGGGGCGGCGATCAGGGCGACGCCGTTGGCGACGCCGAGCAGCAGCCCCGCCTTGGCCAGCGCCCCGGCCTCGCTGAGCCCGAGCTCGTTGGTGGCGTACTGCTGCGCCCACAGGGTGAGGAACGCACCGACGAGGGCGAGGTCGGCACGGGCGACGAAGGCGCTGATGTAGGAGAACGCCACACCCGGGCGCTTCCCCTCGGTGATCCCTTCCTTGAGCAGGGTCGTGATCGCGATGTGCTCGGTGTGCTCGGAGACGCGCCCCCCGCGCAGGCCGACCCGCATGAGCAGCGCCGTGGCGAGGGCGATTGCGGCGACCAGCAGGTACGTCGCTCGCAGCGCCGCGGTCTCGTCGAGCCCGGCACCCTCGAAGACGTTCGGCAGCTTGAGCAGCAGGAAGAACGTGATGAGCGCGCCCACGCCGTTGCAGAAGCCGAGGAAGCCGTTGGCCTTGCCGCGGGTCTCGTCGCGGACGTAGTCCGACACGATCGCCGTGATCATCACGGTGATCATCGCGAGGCCGACGGCGATGACCGCGCGCGCGGCGTAGAACGGGAGCAGCGATCCGACGAACGGCGTGAGCGCGACGCCGACGCCCATGAGGGCGTAACCCATCACCGCGATGGGACGCCGCCCGAGCCGGTCCGACCACGCGCCCGCCAGACCGACGGTCGCGATCAGCACGATCTCGCCGATGAGGCCGGTGACGCCGACGACGCCCCCCTGCTCGTTCTTCGGGACCTGGAGCACGGTGGTGAGCAGCGCGGTCTGTGCCGCCGGGATGAAGACGAAGATCATGATCGAGCTGACGGCGAGCCAGTAGTACGTCGACAGGTTGCCGCGGGTCGTCCCCGTCGACAGCCGCAGCGGCCCGTACCTCGTGGGCTCGGCCTCTGGCACGCGCGGCCGGTCGGTCGCGACCGCCGCCGGGTCGCCTGCGGCGCTGTGTCGTCCGGCCATGAGTGCCTCCCAGGCAGTCGTCCCGCCGACAACGGAACGGCGTTCCACGAAACGTAACAGCGGCCCGACGGGACCGCCAGACGGCACCCCGAGTGCGGACGCGACCCCGAGGATCAGCCGAAGGCGCGGGAGAGCCGGCGCAGCGCCTCGTCGAGCACCTCGGGCCGCTTGCAGAACGCCCAGCGCACGTACGGCCGCCCCGCTTCCGGGTCGTCGTGGAACACCTCGTGCGGGATCGCGACCACACCCGCGCGGTGCGGCAGGTCGCGGCAGAACGCCCAGCCGTCGGCGTACCCGAGGGGTCGGACGTCGGTGGTCGCGAAGTAGGTGCCTGCGGGCACCGTCACCGGGAAACCGAGGGCGGTCAACCCGTCGCAGAGCAGGTCACGCTGGTGCTCGAGGCCGTCGCGGAACGAGGTCCAGTACGAGTCCGGCAGCGCGAGACCCTCGATCACGGCCCACTGGAACGGGCCGCCGGAGACGAAGCTCAGATGCTGGCGAGTCACCCGCACGGCCGCGATCAGCTCGCCCGGTCCGCTCGCCCAGCCCACCTTCCACCCCGTCATCGACAGCGACTTGCCCGCACTGCCGATCGTGATGGTGCGCTCGGACATCCCGGGGATCGTCGCGAACGGGACGTGTCGCGCGCCGGTGAAGACCAGGTGCTCGTAGGCCTCGTCGCTGATCACCCACAGGTCGTGCTCCTCGACGACCGCGGCGATCGCGGCGAGCTCGTCCCGGGTGAACACGCTGCCCGTCGGGTTGTGCGGGGAGTTGAGCAGCAGGACCCGTGTCCGCGGGGTGATCGCGGCGCGCAGGGCGTCGGCGTCCGGGCGGAAGGTGCCCGCGGTGAGCGGCACCTCTCGTCGCGTCGCGCCGGCCAGCGAGACCGCGGCTGCGTAGAGGTCGAACCAGGGGGAGAACATGACGACCTCGTCGCCGTCCTCGACGAGTGCGAGCAACGCTGCGGCGATCGCCTCCGAGGCGCCGGTCGCCACGACGACGTCGGTGAGCCCGTCGATCTCGATGCCGTAGAAGCGCCGCTGGTGCTCGGCGATGGCGAGCCGCAGCTCGGGCACGCCGTGAGCCGGCGGGTACTGGTTGCCGCGCCCGTCGCCGATCGCACGGATCGCGGCGTCCCGCACGACCGCGGGGCCGTCGGTGTCGGGGAATCCCTGCCCGAGGTTGATGCTCGCGGTGCTGGTCGCGAGCGCGCTCATCTCCCCGAACACCGTCGACTGGTGCTCGCGCATGCGCGGCACCAGCGGCGGCGTACGACGGCTCACGTCCGCGACCCTACGACCGAGCGGGCAGGATGGCGGGATGAGCACACTGGTGGTGACCGGAGGGTCGCGAGGGATCGGCGCGGCCACCGCCCTGGCGGCCGCTCGGGCCGGCTGGGACATCGTCGTCGACTTCGTGCACGACGAAGCGGCTGCCGCCGACGTCGTACGCCGGATCACGACCGCAGGCGGGCACGCGATCGCCGTGCGTGGCGACGTGCGTGTCGGCTCGGACGTCGAGTCGCTCTTCGCCGCTGCCGACGACTGGCGCGGCCCGGTCACCGGCCTGGTCAACAACGCGGGCATCTCCGGCGGTGTCGCCCGCGTCGACGCACTCAGTGACCTGGCGCTCGCCGACGTCCTCGCGGTCAACGTGGCGGGCGCATTCCGCTGCGCGGGTGCAGCTGTCCGCCGGATGTCGACGCAGCACGGCGGCACCGGCGGCGCCATCGTCAACGTCTCCTCACGGGCCGCCGTGCTCGGCAGCCCCGGCGAGTGGGTGCACTACGCCGCGACCAAGGGGGCACTCGACACGCTGACGGTCGGGCTCGCGCGCGAGGTGGCGCTCGAGGGGATCCGGGTCAACGCCGTCGCGGTCGGCCTGGTCGACACCGACCTGCACGCTGCGGCGGGCGAGCCGGACCGTCCCGAACGGATCCGCCCGACCGTGCCGATGCAGCGCTCCGGCACGGTCGAGGAGGTCGCCGACGCGATCGTGTGGCTGCTCTCGGACGCCGCGTCGTACACCACCGGCACCGTTCTCGCGGTCTCCGGCGGACGCTGATTCCCCGAGTTACACCTCGAACCTACCGGTTGGGCGGAGGAACCGGTCGGTTCGGGGTGTAACTCGGGGCGGACGCTGAGCGCGGCAGCGCAGCCGCACCCGGGTGGAGGATGGGCACATGACCACCGCACTCATCACGGGAGCGACAGCAGGCATCGGCGCGGAGTTCGCCCGTCAGCTCGCAGCTCGCGGCGACGACCTCGTGCTCGTCGCGCGCGACGCCGCGCGGCTGCAGGCGTACGCCGACGAGCTCACGACCCGGCACCGGGTGCGTTGCGAGGTGCTCGTGGCCGACCTCACCGATCGTCCGCAGCTCGCCACCGTCGAAGCCCGGCTGGTCGACGACGCCGAGCCGGTCGACCTGCTCGTGAACAACGCCGGCTTCAGCGTCAACCAGCCCTTCGTCGACGGCGACCTCGACACCGAGCAGCAGATGCTCGACGTGCTCGTGACCGCGACGCTGCGGCTCACCCACGCGGCACTGCCCGGCATGGTCGGCCGCGGGTCGGGTGGGGTCATCAACGTCTCGAGCGTCGCGGGCTTCATCAGCGGTGGCACGTACAGCGCTGCGAAGGCGTGGCAGACGGTGTTCTCGGAGTCCGTCGACCGCGAGGTGGCCGGCACGGGCGTCACGGTGATGGCTCTGTGCCCCGGCTTCACCCACACCGAGTTCCACCAGCGCGCCGGCTTGGACGTCAGCAACCTGCCGGAGTGGATGTGGCTCGACGCGCCCGCGCTGGTGAGCACTGCCCTCGCCGACTTCCGTCGCGGCAAGGCGATCTCCGTGCCGGGCCTGCAGTACAAGGCCATCTCGACGCTGGCGCGCTACCTGCCGCGTCCGATCGTTCGTCGTGCCTCCGGCGGACGCGGTCCGGACCGGCTGCCGAGCAGGTTCAGAGCGGGGCGATGAGAGCGAGCAGGGCTGCGCCGACCGATGCGGGCGACGCGTCGGCGATCTCGTGCACGGTCCAACCGCGCAGCCTGGCCTGGTTGGCCTCGAGCGGAGGGGCCGCGGGCGAGGCGAGGTAGGTGACGGGCGCGTCCGGCCAGTCGCCACCGCGAGACTCCGCCGGTGGCACGACTGCGTCGACGAGGACATAGCCGCCGACCGCGCGTCTTGCCGCCTTCTGGCTGAAGCCGAGCGCCGGGGCCAGGCCGCCGCTGGTCCCGTCGAGCACCAGCAGCAGCGGGGCCACCGCGCCGCCCGTCATCAGCCCGATCGAGAGGTGGGCCACCCAGTGAGCGGTGCGGGTGCGCACGTCATCACCGGCCTCCGCGTCGGGAACCACCGGCGACTGCACCCGCAGGCCGCCGGGCAGGCCGGCGTCGAGGAGCGCGTCGACCACGTCGACCGCGTCGTACGCCGGGAGCGCTCCGGGCAGCGGGGGACACAGGACGACCGTCGCGATGCTCACCCGACCACCCTGCCCCACGGCTGACCCGGATATCGTCACCACCCGTGACGACACAGGATCGCGACCGGCTCCGCCAGGACATCCTCGACAAGGCCGTCGTGCACGGTCGGGTCGTGCTCTCCAGCGGCAAGGAGGCCGACTACTACGTCGACCTGCGCCGCGTGACCCTCGACGGCAGCACCGCGCCCGTCATCGGTCGGGTGATGCTCGAGCTCACCGCGCACCTCGACTACGACGCTGTCGGTGGCCTCACGCTCGGTGCCGACCCGGTCGCCACCGCGATGCTGCACGCCGCAGCCGCACAGGGTCGCCAGCTCGATGCGTTCGTGGTGCGCAAGGCCGAGAAGGCGCACGGCCTGCAGCGCCGGATCGAGGGCCCGGACGTGGCCGGACGTCGTGTCCTCGCGGTCGAGGACACCTCGACCACGGGCGGCTCGGTCCTCGCCGCCGTCGAGGCGCTGCGCGAGGCGGGCGCCGAGGTGGTCGGCGTGGCCGTCATCGTCGAGCGCGGTGCCGCTCCGGCCGTCGAGGCCACCGGCCTGGCCTACCTCGCGGCGTACTCCCTCACCGACCTCGCCCTCACCTAGCCCACCGATGACCCCTCGTCGCACGCGGGGACGGGCCGCCATCACCCGTTTGGACCATCTCCGGTGACCGGAGGCCGTCGACATCACCGTCAGGCGTTTCCACGATGGGGCGACCGGGGGGGTGATGCACGTGGCGATCGGGGCGACCGTGCCCTTCGTCTCCGCGCGCGTGCCCGCAGCCGGGGAGTCCTCCTCCACCCCGCACGCCTGGTTCTCCTCCTCCCTCGGCCGGCGCGCCCGGCTCAAGCGGTACGCGCGCGCCATGGGCTGGGAGCTCACGCCCGAGGGCGACTTCGTCGGTGAGATCGACGGCGTCGCGATCCGGGTCTACGAGGGTGAGGACAGCTCGTCGGTCCTCGAGCTCCGCGCCCCCGGCGTGCTGCCGCGCATCGAGGCTCGGCCGTGGGAGGCCAGCGTCGAGGTGTTCGGGGACGGGCTCCGGCACGTGCCCACCGGGGATCCGACCTTCGACCGCTACTACATGCTGCGTGCCGCCGAGCCGTGGCTGGCCCGAGCGGTCGTCGACGTCGTCGTACGTCGTGCTCTGCTCGCGGCCCCACCGCAGTCCTGGGTGACGTCGGGGGAGTACCTCGTCGCGCAGAGCCCGACCGCCCTCGACCCGCTCGATGCGCTGGCCCGTGCGACCGCGCTGCTCACCGTGATCCACGCGGTGCCGTGGGAGGCCTACACCGATCTGCAGTCCCCGCCGTCTCCCGCGGCGGTCCAGGCGGTCGTGTCGGCGCGGCGCTCGCAGCAGCCCGAGACGTTGCCGTCGATGCCGCGACGCGCCTGAGCGCTGCGCGCCTCGGCAGCTCGCCGCTAGGCCTGGTCGGCTTCCGCCTGCGTCGGCTCGGGGTCGGAGTCGCGTCCCTCACGACGGGACTTGAGCCACTCGTACGCCGCCGGTAGCACGGAGAGCACCACGATGAGCAGCGCGATGAGCTCGATGTTCTTCTGCACGAGCTCGATGTTGCCGAGGAAGTAGCCCAGCGTGGTGAGCCCGGCGGCCCACAGCACTCCACCGATCGCCGAGTACGTCGCGAACACCCGGAAGTCCATGCGCCCCACGCCGGCGGCCGCGGTGATGAACGTCCGCACCACCGGGACGAAGCGAGCGAGGACGATCGCCCGAGGCCCGTACTTCTCGAAGAACGCATGGGTCTCGGCGATGTGCTCCGGCTTGAGCAGCTTGGAACCCGGCCGGTCGAAGAGCGATGGTCCGACCTTGTACCCGATCCAGTACCCGGAGAGGTTGCCGAGGATCGCCGCGACCGACAGCAGCACGCACGCGAGCCACAGCGCTATGTCGATCTGCCCGGTGGAGATGAACAGCCCGGTGACGAAGAGGAGCGAGTCGCCGGGCAGGAAGAAGATCAGCAGGCCGCACTCGACGAAGATGATGACGAGCACGGCGATGAATGCCGCGGTGCCGAAGCGCTCGAGGATGTTCTGCGGCGCCAACCACTCCGGGCCGAGGGCAGAGACGGCGGCAAGGGTGGTGAGGGACACGGGTCGAGGCTAACCCGCGATCGGCCCGGGCGACTCATCCACGCCATCGGCTGCGGAGCCCGCGGCGGCCAGGCGCCGCCGCCGCTCACGGGTGCTGAGCACGAGCGCGGCGATGATCGAGGCCACGATCGAGAGCAGTGCCACGGCGTACGCCACGGTCCGCAGCACGGGGAGCTGGTAGGCGTAGTAGCCGAGCAGGGGCAGGCCGACGGCCCACGGCAGCGCACCCACCACGTTGGCTGTCGTGAACGCGCGCCGGCGCATGTCGGCGGCACCTGCGACGACCGGGATGAACGTGCGGACCCAGGGGATCCAGCGCGCGACGACGACGGCGAGCCATCCGTAGCGGTCGTAGAACTTCTCGGTCCGGCGGAGCTGCTCGAGCGCGCGCCCGGTCTCTCGCCGCTCCAGCCAGCCGCGACCGAATCGCTTGCCGGTCGCGTATCCCACCTCGTTGCCGACCACGGCCGCCACGAATGTGCCGGTGATGAGCAGCGGCAGGGAGATCTCGCTGTCAGGTGCACCTGCCAGCAGGCCGGCTCCGAACAGGATGGTGTCGCCGGGGAGCAGGAATCCGACGAGCAGACCGGTCTCGGCGAAGATGAACCCCCACAGCACGGCGTAGACGGCGACGGCCGTCAACGAGGCGAGATCGGGGTCGAGGAGCACGGGTCGAGCGTAGGCGCCGACTGCGCCGCCTAGTCTGACCGGCATGCGTGAGCGGCTCGACGACCCCGTCGGTGTCGGCCCACACCCCCAGCCGTGGCCCACGGCCCCCTGGTACGACGAGGAGCTCCTGCGCGACGGGGATCGGCGCAACGTGGTGGACCGCTATCGCTACTGGAGCGTCGAGGCGATCGTCGCGGACCTCGACCGGACGCGGCACCCCTTCCACGTCGCGATCGAGAACCTCGCGCACGACTTCAACATCGGCTCCGTCGTACGCACGGCGAACGCATTCAACGCCTCGTCCGTGCGCGTCGTCGGTCGACGGCGTTGGAACAGGCGCGGAGCGATGGTGACCGACCGCTACCTCCATGTCGACCACGACGACGACGTCGCCGCTCTGGTCGCGTGGGCAGCCGGTCGCCGACTGGCGCTGATCGGTGTCGACAACCTTCCCGGCGCGGTGCCGCTGGAGCGTTTCGACCTGCCGCGCGACTGTGTGCTGCTGTTCGGGCAGGAGGGAGGCGGGCTCTCCGACGAGGCTCGGGCCGCCTGCGACGCGACGGTCTCGATCGCCCAGTTCGGTTCCACGCGTTCGATCAACGTCGGTGCGGCCGCGGCGATCGCGATGCATGCGTGGGTGCGCAGGCACACCTTCGACCAGAAGCCGGGACAGCCGGGATGAGCCGAGACGCCGACACGCCGTCCGCACCACCCGCTGGGTCCGGTTGGCGCAAGGACCTCGGGCTGCTCCGGCAGCGCGACCTCCGACTGCTCCTCACGTCGCGGCTGATCTCCGACTTCGGCACCGGCATCGCGCCCATCGCCCTCGCTTTCGGCGTGCTCGCCCTTCCTGGGGGCGACGCCTCCGCCCTCGGCCTCGTGCTGCTCTGTGCCGCGTTGCCGCGCACGGTGTTCCTGCTCTTCGGCGGCGTGCTCGCCGACCGGGTCGACCGAGCGAGGCTCATGGTGTGGGCCGAGTGGATGGCTGCTGCTGCCCAGCTCGTGGCCGCGGGCCTGTTCCTCGCCGGTCGCGCATCGGTGACGGCGCTGGCCGCGCTCGCGGTCGTCAACGGCATCTCGGTCGCGCTGTTCTACCCGTCGATGACGGGCCTCGTGCCGCAGGTGGCGGGCGAGGAGGACCTGCAGTCGGCCAACGCGCTCATCCGGCTCTCGAGCAACATCTCGATGATCGTGGGCACGGCGCTCGGCGGCGTGCTCGTCGCGACCGTCGGTGCCGGCTGGGCGCTGTTCGTCGACGCGATCAGCTTCGCGGTGTCGGGCTGGCTGCTGTTCCTCGTCCGCACCACCGCGCAGGCCCGTGCGCAGGCTGACAGCTCGATGCTGACCGACCTTCGCGAGGGGTGGCGGGAGTTCCGCGCGCGGCGCTGGGTCTGGCTCGTGGTGCTGCTGTTCTCGATCGCGAACTTCGGCTTCACCGCCGCGATCGGCGTGCTCGGTCCGGTGCGCTCGCTGGAGTCCTGGGGAGGCGCTGGCGGCTGGGCGTTCGTGCTGTCCGCGTTCTCGCTCGGCACCGTGGTGGGCGTCGTGGTCGCGATGCGGCTGCGACCGTCGCGCCCGTTGTACGTCGCGATGGTCGCCCAGGTGTTCGTGGCGCTCCCCCTCTTCGCGCTCGCCTCGCCGTGGCCGATCGTCGTGGTCGCCGCGCTCGCGTTCGTGTCGGGTGTCTGCGTCGACGTGTTCGAGGTGCTGTGGCAGACGGCCTTGCAGCAGAACATCCCGAGGGATGCCCTCTCGCGGGTCTCGGCGTACGACTGGCTCGGCTCGCTCGCGCTGACGCCGATCGCACTGGCGACGGCAGGTGCCCTCGAGCTCACGATCGGGCTGGAGAACGCGCTGTGGGTCTGCGCGGCCCTCGGGTCGGCGGCGACCCTCGCGCTGCTCGACCCGCAGGTGCGCGGCCTGCGATCCGGCCGCGCCGCCGGGGCGGACCTCATCGCCCCGGGGTGACGCAGGTTACCCGCGGGTTTGCCTCGCTCCTGGAAGCGCTTACGGGCACCGTGCCAGGATGGGTGCGAGACCCGCTGGGCAATGCGGCCCGACGGACCCGGTGCCATGTTCGAGGAGCGCACGCAGATGCCCATCGCCACCCCTGAGGTCTACGCCGAGATGCTCGACCGCGCCAAGGCCGGCGCATTCGCCTACCCGGCGATCAACTGTGTGTCGTCGCAGTCCATCGTCGCGGCCATCCGCGGTTTCGCCGAGGCCGAGAGCGACGGGATCGTCCAGTTCTCGTGGGGCGGCGCGGAGTTCGCCTCGGGCCAGCTGGTCAAGGACATGGTCACTGGCGCCGTTGCCCTCGCCGAGTTCGCCCACGTCGTCGCGGCGAAGTACGACGTCCAGATCGCCCTGCACACCGACCACTGCCCGAAGGACAAGCTCGACGGCTACATGCGTCCGCTGATCGACATCTCGCTCGAGCGGGTCGCCGCCGGTCGCCTTCCGTTGTTCCAGTCGCACATGTGGGACGGCTCGGCGGTGCCGCTCGAGGAGAACCTCGACGTCGCTGAGGAGCTCCTCGACAAGTGCCACCGCGCCAACATCATCATGGAGCTCGAGATCGGCGTCGTCGGCGGCGAGGAGGACGGCGTCGAGGCGACCCACGACGCCAAGCTGTTCTCCACCGCCGAGGACGGTCTCGCTACCGCTGCCAAGCTCGGTCTCGGCGAGCGCGGCCGCTACATGGTCGCGGCGACGTTCGGCAACGTGCACGGCGTCTACAAGCCGGGCAACGTCGTCCTCACGCCGTCGATCCTCAAGGAGATCCAGGACGCCGTCGGCGCGAAGCACGGCACGGACAAGCCGTTCGACCTCGTCTTCCACGGCGGCTCCGGCTCGCTGCTCACCGAGATCCGTGAGGCGCTCGACTACGGCGTCGTCAAGATGAACATCGACACCGACACGCAGTACGCGTTCACCCGCCCTGTCGCCGACCACATGCTCAAGAACTACGACGGCGTCCTCAAGATCGACGGTGACGTCGGCAACAAGAAGCAGTACGACCCGCGTGCCTGGGGCAAGCTGGCCGAGGCTGGCATGGCCGCCCGCGTCCTGCGCGGCTGCGAGGACCTCCGCTCAGTAGGCACCAAGCTCTCGTAGCCCCCCTTGGGTCCGCGAGCCGCACCCCATCCACCGGACCAGGCACCTTTCCGGTGGCGGAGGTGCACGTGGCGGGCAGTTGGCATGCCGCCTGTGGACGGTCTCGGCCGGGGGCGAGGCGCTGCGGACACCCTGGGTGCGTGCAGTGGGCCAGGTCGAGCGAGCGGGTCGCGGGCGCCCGCCGCCGATGGGGGGTCGGCCCCTGGTCGCGCGAGCTGCTGCTCCAGGCAGGGTGGACCCCGCGTCAGCTCGAGCGCGATGTGCACGCCGGGCGGCTGGTTCGGGTGCAGCGGGGCGTTTACGCCCCGTCAGGTGCTGAGCCCGCCTGGGATCAGCCGTCGTCGTACGCCGCGATGCTGTCGCGAGCCGGCCCGGACGCCGTCGTGTCGCACGAGTCGGCCGCGCGCGTGCACCGGCTCTGGCTGCCCTACCCGTCCGACGACCGCGTGCACCTCACCGTTCCGGGGCGTCCGGTGACGACCGACCCTCGGGTACGGCGACATCAGTCGCCCCTCGACCCCTCCGAGATCGTCGTGCTCGGGGGAGTGCGCGTCACCGGCGTCGCGCGGACCGCCGTCGATCTGGCGCGCGGCAAGGCCTTCGCGCAGGCGCTGGTGCCGCTGGACTCCGCGATCCGCCGCGTGGCGGTGGGCGAGGCGGCGCATACCGCCGCGGCCCGCACTCTTCTGGCCGCTGGTCGCGGCGAGCTCCGCGTGGCGGCGGCACGGGCCGAGCTGGACCAGGCGGCCCGTCGCGCGGCGCGATGGCCCGGCGCGCGCATCGTCTCGCGGTGCCTCCCGTACGCCGATCCGCGTAGCGAGTCGCCGTACGAGTCCTGGTCGCGCGGGGTGCTCATCGAGGCGGGGATGGCGCCGGAGGCCCTCGGGCTCGAGGTGCGAGGTGCGTCGGGGAAGGTCTATTACGCCGACCTGGCGTGGCCTTCGAGGCGGGTGCTCGGGGAGGCGGACGGCCTGACGAAGTACGGCGACGATGCGCGGACGGTCCGAGAGCGGCTCTCCGCCGAGCGGCACAGGCAGCGCGACCTCGAGGACGCCGGGTGGATCGTCGTGCGCTGGTCGGCCGGCGAGCGCGCCGCGGTGCTCACGGCCCGGGTGGGGGGTGCGCTGTCCGGGCCTGGCGTACGAGTTGCCTGACAGCCACCGGACTCGCCGCCTCTCCGGTGGGTGCCACGCACCTCGTGGCCGTCGCGTGGCACGCGATGAGGTGGGGTGGGGGAGCGTGGAGTGCGCAGTTCGGGCAGGATCAGCGCGTGACCACACCGATGGATCAGAACCTGCTCGGTGGGCCTGCGCCCACGCTTCTCCCCGACGAGACGGAAGCCCGGCTCGCGCTCGAGGGCGGCCAGGATGCGTACGCCGTCGCCG
>JANMMN010000351.1:0-2895 GCA_031373405.1 Actinomycetes bacterium | reverse complement strand
CCTCGATCCCGGAGCCCTTCGCCGGCGCGGCGAAGGCGGCCGTGACGAGCAAGCTCGTTGATGTCCGTCTTGGTCAGACGCCCGACAAGACCGGCGGCAACGTGGGCTCCCAGGGATGGGTCGGCTGCGACTCGCTGAGCGAGCGGCTCGATGTCGATGCCCGCGATCTCCATCAGGCGATCCAGCAGAGCGCGGCTGTCGCCCTTACCGAACCTATTGCGCTCCGCGAGCGGCACGAGCAGCTGGCGGAGTCGATCGAGGTCGAGGATTCGTTCGCCCGAACCGTCGCGCGTCGCGTCGGCAACGAGGCTCAGATCCTTGCGGTCCTCGACCAGGTCGGCGATGGTTCGCTCGATCGTCATGACAGTCAGCCCCTCGACGTGGGTGACGCCGCGCGGGGGAGACGACGTCGTGCTGGAGAGCGCGGAAGTCGCCGATGCGGTGGAGTCGAGTGGCGGACTCGCCGGCGATGACGACACCGTCGCCCGGGTCTGTGATGCGCACCTCACCCAGACGTCTGGGTTCGGTGCAGCCACGCTGCGCGAAGGTCGTCGAACTCGCCGCCGGGAGCGCCGGCGACCATGTAGACCCCATGGGCGATCCGGATCAGATGCCCGCTGTCGGCGAGTCGTGAGACATCCAGGCTCGCGCTGGAGCGAATCTCCGGCGGAATCTGGGCTATGCCAGGCATGAGAAAACGGCCCCCGATCCTGCGTCTGTGCAGCTCAGGGGCCGTTCTCGCGATCTGGGAGGTCTTAGATGTCGTAGTAAAGCTCGAACTCGTGCGGGTGCGGGCGCAGCCGGATCGGGTCGATCTCCTTCTCGCGCTTGTAGGCGATCCAGGTCTCGATCAGGTCGGGTGTGAAGACGCCACCCTCGAGCAGGTAGTCGTGGTCGGCCTCGAGCGCGTCGAGCACCTCGGCTAGCGAGCCCGGCACCTGCGGGATCGCCGCGGCCTCGTCCGGCGGGAGCTCGTAGAGGTCCTTGTCGACCGGCGTCGGCGGCTCGATCTTGTTCTTGATGCCGTCGAGACCGGCCATCAGCATCGCCGAGAAGGCGAGGTAGGGGTTGCTCGACGGGTCCGGCACGCGGAACTCGAGGCGCTTGGCCTTCGGGTTGCTGCCCGTGATCGGGATGCGGATGCAGGCCGAACGGTTGCGCTGGCTGTAGACCAGGTTGACGGGCGCCTCGTAGCCGGGCACCAGGCGGTGATAGCTGTTGACCGTCGGGTTGGTGAACGCGAGCAGCGACGGCGCGTGCTTGAGCAGGCCGCCGATGTACCAGCGCGCGGTGTCCGAGAGGCCGGCGTACCCGAGCTCGTCGTAGAACAGCGGCGCGCCGTCCTTCCACAGCGACTGGTGGCAGTGCATGCCCGAGCCGTTGTCGCCGAAGAGCGGCTTCGGCATGAAGGTCACGGTCTTGCCGGCGGCCCACGCGGTGTTCTTGATGACGTACTTGAACGCCATCAGCTCGTCGGCTGCCTTGAGCAGGGTGTTGAAGCGGTAGTTGATCTCCGCCTGGCCACCGGTGCCGACCTCGTGGTGGCTGCGCTCGACGGTGAGACCGACGCGCTCGAGGCCGAGGACCATCTGGTCGCGCAGGTCGGCCATGTGGTCGACCGGCGGGACGGGGAAGTAGCCACCCTTGTACGCCGTCTTGTAGCCGCGGTTGGCGCTGCCGTCGCCCTCCGTCTCGCGGCCCGTGTTCCAGGCGCCCTCGATGGAGTCGATGAAGTAGTAGCCCGCGTTCTGCTGGGTCTGGAACCGCACCGAGTCGAAGATGTAGAACTCGGCCTCGGCACCGAAGTAGACGGTGTCGGCGATGCCCGTCGAGGCGAGGTAGGCCTCGGCCTTGGCCGCGATGTTGCGCGGGTCGCGGCTGTAGACCTCGTTGGTGAACGGGTCACGGATCGAGAAGTTCACGATGAGCGTCTTCTCGGCGCGGAACTCGTCGAGGTAGGCCGACGTGACGTCGGGCACGAGCTTCATGTCCGACTCGTGGATCGCCTGGAACCCGCGGATCGAGGACCCGTCGAACATCTGGCCCTCGGTGAAGAAGTCCAGGTCGAGTCCCTTGGCCGGGACGTTGAAGTGCTGCATGACGCCGGGCAGGTCGCAGAACCGCACGTCGACGAACTGCACGTCCTCGTCACGGATGAACTGGAGGACTTCCTCCGCGCTCGTGAACATCCATTCCTCCTTGCGGCGCCCCGGCGGTCGTGCCGCCCGGCGCGTCGCCTCGCGTGAGCCGCGACGGGACCGTCGCGGTGTTGAGCCGACCGTACGGGTGAGGGGTTTCCCGACGGTGTCCCGATTGTTTCGCCCGTGTTTCCTCTCGTCACAACCGGGGTGCAAGTCGGCGTCCAGACCCGCGTCGACCCCTTCCGCAGCCCGACGGGTGGGGACCTAGCCTGGACCCATGACGCCAACGCCGACCGACCCGACGCCCGGGGACGACCCCGCGAAGCCGCGGCTCACCCGCGAGGACATCGGCTCGTGGCTCTCCGGCCCGGGCTCGGTGATCCCCAGCGGCCAGGCCTACCGCGGCGAACGGCTCGGCCTGCCGGCCGGGGGCCCAGGATCCCTCGCGGGCTGGGGCCGCCGCCTCGCTGCCCTGCTCATCGACTGGCTGGCAAGCCTGCTGCTCGTGCGCCTGTTCCTGCCCGGCATCGCCTACGGCACCCCCGACTCGAGCCTGGTGACGCTCGGCTTCTTCCTCGCCCAGCTCACGTTGTTCACCTGGCTGGTCGGGGCATCCTTCGGCCAACGGCTGCTGGGCCTGGCGGTGGTGCGCCTCGACGGCGGGCCACCCGGGCTCGTGCGCGCGTTCCTGCGCAGCCTGCAGGTCTGCCTGCTGGTGCCGCCACTGGTGTGGGACCGCGATGGTCGAGGCCTG
>JANMMN010000343.1:0-4562 GCA_031373405.1 Actinomycetes bacterium | reverse complement strand
GGGATGCGAGCCCCTCGCACCGTCTCGGTCGACGGATGAGCAAGATCAACGTGGGCTAAACGTGGGCTAAGTGAGGGCGTATGGGGGGCCGGACCGGTCACCCCGGGCGAGGAGGGGCCACTGAGCAAATCTCGAAATCCTCTGTGCCACAATGGATTTCAGTGGAGCGGGTGACGGGATCCGTCGATCGCCCGCCGGCGATCTCCTCCCGATTCCCGTCGTGTTCACCAGCTCGCATGAGGGAGGCCCGGGGGATCAACCCCGGGCCTCCCTCATGCGAGCGGGTGACGGGAATCGAACCCGCACTGTCAGCTTGGGAAGCTGATGTTCTGCCATTGAACTACACCCGCGGACGTCGACCTCGCGGTGCGACGGCGCGGCCACACGATACCGGACGTCATCCCGCGTGCTTCCCAGTCAGGGCGGCTCGTTGGTCGGGTCGGTCAGCCCAGCGGCGGGAGCGCTGACGGCTCGGGGATCACGACGTCGGTGGTGCTGCCGGCGGTGAGGGTCAGCGTGACGACGCTCGCGTAGGGCACGCGCTCACCGACCCCGGGCGTCTGCTCGGCCACCTGTCCCACCGGCAGCGCGACATCGATCTGGGCGTTGTCCGGGTCGATCGCGACTCGGTAGCCGGCGCGCAGCAGCGCCGTGATCGCCGCGTCGCGAGACAGGCCGCGCACGTCCGGCACCGGAGGCGTCACGCCGGTGAGGGCGGCCGTCTCCGGTGACGCGAACGACTCGACCGGGGTGCGGCCGTGCAGCGCGAGCATCGTGTCCTGCCAGATCGGCCCCGCGACCGTGCGACCGAAGACCTTCCCGTACGTGCGGCCGTACGCCTCGATGTTGCGCAGCGGGTACTTCTGCCCGCCGCGTGGATCCCCGATCCACACGGCCACGGCGTACTGCGGGGTGAAGCCGCTGAACCAGGTCGCGGCCGAGGAGTTCGTCGTCCCCGTCTTGCCGGCGGCCGGTCGCGCCCCGAGACCGAGCCCCGCACCCGTGCCGCCGCTGGAGAGCACCCCGCGCATCACGTCGGTCACTGCGGCCGCGACGTAGGGCGTCAGCACCCGCCGGCACCCAGCAGCGGGCACCGGCAGCGTGACAGCGAACCGGTCGGTCATCGAGGTGATCCCGACCGGACGGCAGGCGATACCACCGCTGGCGAACGTCGCGTAGACCGTCGCCATCTCCAGCGGAGAGACCTCGTACGCGCCGAGCGTCAGTGACGCATCGCGTGGGGTGATCGCGCGCTTGCCGGTGCGCGGCAGGCTCGTGATCCCCAGCCGCGCAGCCATGTCGGCGACCGGGATGACGCCGTAGCGCTCCTCGAGCTGGACGTACCACGTGTTCACCGACCGAGCGGTGGCCTGGTAGGCGTCGAGCACGCCGTTGTTGCGGTCGTTGTCGTTGTGGAACCCGCCCTGTGGGTAGTTCATCGCGGCGGGTTTGTAGCCGTCGGGGGTGTCGAAGCGGGTCGAGAGCGAGAAGCCCTGCTCCAGGGCGGTCGCCAGCGTGATCGGCTTGAAGTTCGAGCCCGGCTGGTACGCCGGACGCGCCGCCAGCACGAGCTGGGTCTGCCCCTTCGCCGCGTTGCGCCCCCAGCGCTTGTTCGTTGCGATCGCGAGCACCTCGCCGGTGCCCGGTGCCACGACCGCGATCCCGGTCGCGACCCGGTTTCCCGGTGCCAGCGCGCGATCCGCGGCCGACTGGGCCGCAGCCATCGCGGCCGGGTCGAGCGTCGTGCGGATCGTGAGACCACCGCGGTAGAGCAGCTCCTGGCGCGCCTCGGGAGTCGCGCCGAAGGTCTTGTCGGCCGCGATCGCGTCGATGACCCACTGGCAGAAGAACGGGTACGTCGAGGCTCCGCACCCCTGCACCGGGTCGGTGATCGTGAGCGTGACCTCGCCGGCCCGGGCCTCGGCGTACTGAGTCGCGTCGATGCGGCCGCTGTCGCGCATCCGGGCCAGCACGACGTTGCGCCGCTCCAGCGACGGGCCGGGGTTGTCGACCGGGTTGTAGCGGGTCGGGCTCTTGAGGATCCCGACGAGCAGTGCCGACTGGGAGATGTCGAGCTTGGCCGCGGGGACGGCGAAGTAGTGCAGCGCCGCCGCGCCGATGCCGTAGGCGCCGTCACCGAAGTTCACCGTGTTGAGGTAGCGCTCGAGGATCTCGTCCTTGCTCAACTTCTCCTCGAGCGCCACGGCGAGCTTGAGCTCGCGCACCTTGCGGTCGAGCGTCTGCTCGGTGACCTTCGCCTCCTCCTCCGCCGAGGTTGCCTGGGTGAGGAGCAGGTTCTTCACGTACTGCTGGGTGATCCCCGAACCTCCCTGCACCCCGCCGGAACGGTTGCGCAGCGCAGCGCGGACCAGTGCGGCCGGGTCGAGCGCCCCGTGCTCGTAGAAGCGGTCGTCCTCGGTCGCGAGCAGCGCGTCGACCACCGACGGCGACACCTGCGCGAGCGTCACCGGCGTGCGGTTCTGGCCGTAGAACACCGCGAACGACTTGCCGGCGCGGTCGGTCAGCACGCTGCGCTGCGGCAGCTGCGCGTCGAGGGGCAGGTCGGTCGGCAGGTCCTGCCAGACGTAGACGGCCTGCCGGGCGGCGTACGCCGGAGGCAGCACGAACGGCGCGGCGAGACCCGCGACGGCCACTCCGGCGACGGCCGACCAGCCCAGGAGTCGTGGCAGGCGCGAGATCCGCCGGGTGGCGGAGGCCCGGCGGGGCGCCGACACGGACGACGGGAGCCCACCGAACAGGTCGTCGAGACCTGTCGGGGCTGCTCGGCCGTCGTGTGCGTGTCTCACGGGGGTGCGCTCGATTCGGTGCTGACGTGGTGTGACCATGATGGAACGCAGGCCGCGCAGGTTCGGCCAGCCGGGTAGCTCGAGTATCCGTGCCGCGCCGTACGGATCGGTGACGAGGGGGTGACGCGCCATGGCACGGCACGCGAGCAACGCGCAGCGGCGGGTCCCGCTGGCCCCAGTCGCGTCGGTCCTGCCGACGGGGCGGTCCGCGTTCGCCGGCGTCGGTGTCGCCGCCGCAGGTCTCGGCCTCGCCGTGCTCACGGGCGCGGGGATCGCGGCCGCCGGCGTGACCCTCGCCCCGCGGGCGCCCACCGCCGCGGCGCCCGCCCCGAATGCCGCCCCGAGCATCGACACTGTCTCCCTGGCGTCGTCGCCGGCGCAGGCCGCCGTGGCGGCGGTGCTCACCACACCGATCGGCACGGGTTGGACCCCGGCCGGAGCGCTCACCTGGACCGCGGGCACACCGTTCGACCAGCCCTGCGGCCGCCCGACGACCACCGACGCCGCCGTGGCCGCGTCACGTGCCTTCACCTTCAGCAAGAGCCAGGTCATGGTCACGGTCGCGGCGTACGCCGCCGGCCACGGAGCGGTGGCGCTCGACGGCTGGTCGACGCTGCTCACCGACTGCGCCGGAACGACGGGACGGGTGGGCCGCTACTCGGTGGCGACGCCGGGCACCGCGGGGCTGGTCGCCTGGCTGCGACGAGGCCCTGACGCCGCCGTGCCGGCGGCGATGCTCCTGTGGCGTCGCGGTGACGTGCTCGTGTCGGTCACGGTCGCGTCCGAGCGGCCCGGCGGGCTGGCCGCCCTCGGTGCGGAGGTCGACACGGCCGTGCTCGCGGTGCTCGCTGGTCGGTGCGCCGACATCGACTCGACCCTCGCTGACGCCGCCCGGTCGCCCTACGTCGACCGGGCCGCCTTCCTCGGGCGCACCGTGCCCATCACCATCGCGGTACCACCGTCCGCTCCGCCCGTGCCGCCACCGGGCGTGGCACCCCTGCCCGGCGCCTACAGCCCGGGGCCGCTGCCGTCGGTCTCGTACCCGGCACGGCCGCTGGAACCGGTGTGGCCGCTCGACCTCCCGGTGCCCGTCGCGTCTCCGTTCGCACCCGTCGCGCCGCTGCCGCAGCCAGGGGCGACGACCGTGCCCTCGCGCGTCGCCGACCCGGTCGGCCCGGGCTGCGGGTGGGTGTTCACCGGCCAGGTCGCCCCGCCGTTCGACCAGGCCGCATCGGCGCTCGACGCGGAGGCCCGGGCCCAGCAGGCGCAGGCCGAGCTCGTCGCCCAGCAGACCCGCTGGCAGGCGGAGACCGTGAGCTACTGGAGCGAGGTCCCGGTCTACGAGGAGCAGGCCGCGCTGTTCGTCGCCTACGCCGACAGCGTCCGGGCCGTCGCCTCGGCATGGGACACGATCACGGCACAGCGCACGGAGTACGCGACCGCGCTCGCGGCGTACCAGCTGGCGGAGACCGCTCGCTCGGACTTCCTCGTCCGCCAGGACGCCGCGCGCCTCGCCTACGAGGCAGCAGTCACTGCCTGCGGCAGCCCAGCGCCGACGGACCTGCCCTCGCCCCCGACCCCACCGGACCCCACCGCGACCCCAGCCCCGACGCAGCTGCCGACCGCCGCCCCCGACGCCCCCCCGATCTTCGGCTGCCCCCCCGCAGTCCCCGCGATCCTCTACGAGTCCCCACCCCAGGTCCCCGAGGTCCCCACCCCACCCCCAGCCCCCCAACCCCCGAGCTGACCGCCACT
>JANMMN010000408.1:0-5365 GCA_031373405.1 Actinomycetes bacterium | reverse complement strand
CTCGAAGGTCTCCTCGAACTGCTTCACGAACCCAGAGAGCTCGATCAGCGTCATCTCCTTGAATGCCTCAAGGAGCTCGTCGGTGCTGAGCTTCGCCATGATCGGCGGTCCTTCCTGTTCTTGCGTCCCGGCCGAGGGCCGCAACGTCACGCTCGGATGTGGTGAGTGGGGCGGTCAGCCCTCGGTGGTCTCGCTGTCCGCTGCGGCCTCGGCGACTGCGGGTGCAGCCTCCTCGGCGACCTCGGTGACCTCGGCGTCGGCGCTGGTGGGCGCGTCCTCCGTGGCGTCGACGACCTCGTCAGCGACCTCGGCGGCAGCGACGGGCGCGTCCTCCACGGTCTCGACGGGGGTCTCGGCGGCCGGCTCTGCCACGACAGCAGCGCCCGCACCACCGATGACCGAGGGGTCGGCCTCGGCCTTGACACGCAGCGCCTCGATCGTGCGCGCCGCCTGCGACAGGGGGGCTTGGAAGAGGGCGGCTGCCTGGGACAGCGACGCCTTCATCGCACCCGCGAGCTTCGCGAGGAGAACCTCACGCGACTCGAGGTCCGCCAGCTGGGAGATCTCGGCAACGGACAGCGTCTTGCCGTCCATGTAGCCGCCCTTGATCACCAGCAGCGGGTTCGCCTTGGCGAAGTCACGCAGGCCCTTGGCGGCCTCGACCGGGTCGCCCTTGATGAAGGCGAGGGCGCTGGGTCCGGTGAGCAGGTGCTCGAGTCCCTCGACACCCGCCTCCTTCGCAGCGATCTTGGTCAGCGTGTTCTTCACCACGGCGTAGTTCGCGGTCTCACCGAGCGTGCGGCGCAGGGTCTTGAGCTGCGCCACGGTGAGGCCGCGGTACTCGGTCAGCACGGTCGCGTTCGACGTGCGGAAGTGCTCCGCGATCGTCGCGACGTCGGCTGCCTTGTCTGCCCTCGCCATGGGTCTCCTTCCATCGTTGCGCCGAAGATGACCCTCGAACATCAAAAAGCCCCGCGCAGGCGCGGGGCTGACGACTCGTGCGTGCACGAGTGCGTGTCCTCGCCTGCGCTGGTCCTCCGCTGTCGCGGACGCTTCGGCCGGATCCACCACGGGGGCAGCTCCGGCGACCTGCGGTCTTCGGCATGTGCAGGGTACGTCGGTGGGGGCAGGCGGGTCAAAACGCACGCCCCCACCGACGGTGGGTCAGGTGCCCGGCCGCGAGGGCCGGACGCTGCGGGCGATCAGGCCGAGCCCTCGTCGTCCGCGAGCAGGTTGCGGGTGCGGTTCGGGTCGATCGGCACGCCGGGGCCCATCGTCGTGGTGACGACGGCCTTCTTGAGGTAGCGGCCCTTGGCCGCGGACGGCTTGAGCCGCAGCACCTCGTCGAGCGCGGCGGCGTAGTTCTCGATGAGCTGCTCGTCGGTGAACGACGCGCGGCCGATGACGAAGTGCAGGTTCGAGTGCTTGTCGACGCGGAACTCGATCTTGCCGCCCTTGATGTCGGTGACCGCCTTGGCGACGTCCATCGTGACGGTGCCGGTCTTGGGGTTGGGCATCAGGCCACGGGGGCCGAGCACCTTGCCCAGGCGACCGACCTTGCCCATGAGGTCGGGGGTCGACACGGCCGAGTCGAAGTCGGTCCAGCCTGCGGCGACCTTCTCGATCAGCTCGTCGCCACCGACGAAGTCGGCGCCGGCGGCGCGGGCCTCCTCCGCCTTCTCGCCGTTGGCGAAGACCAGGACCCGAGCTGTCTTGCCGGTGCCGTGCGGGAGGTTGACGGTGCCGCGCACCATCTGGTCGGCCTTGCGCGGGTCGACGCCGAGGCAGAACGCGACCTCGACGGTCGCGTCGAACTTCGCGGGGTTGGTCTCCTTGGCCAGGCGGACCGCCTCGCGCGGGGCGTAGAGCGCGTCCCGGTCGATCTTGGCGGCGCCCTCGGTGTAGGCCTTGCTGCGCTTCATGACTGCTCCTGGTGCTCGTGGAGTCGTGGTCGTACGGACCGCGCGGGCCCTGCCACGTCGTGCCGGATAGGGATGGTGCTCACGTGCTGACGAGCTGGTCGGTGACCGGCGACGTCACTCCGCGATGGAGACGCCCATCGAGCGGGCGGTGCCCTCGATGATGCGCATCGCGTTCTCGATGTCGTTGGCGTTGAGGTCGGCCTGCTTGGTCTCGGCGATCTCGCGGACCTGGGCCTTGGTGATCGAGGCGACCTTGGTGGTCAGCGGGTTCGCCGCACCCTTGTCGACTCCGGCGGCCTTGAGGATCAGCCGAGCGGCCGGCGGGGTCTTGAGGATGAAGGTGAACGAGCGGTCCTCGTAGACCGTGATCTCGACCGGGACGACCTGACCTCGCTGCGACTCCGTCGCTGCGTTGTAGGCCTTGCAGAACTCCATGATGTTGACGCCGTGCTGACCGAGCGCGGGGCCCACGGGCGGCGCGGGGTTGGCGGCGCCGGCCTGGATCTGGAGCTTGATCAGGCCGGAGACCTTCTTCTTCGGAGGCATTTCTCGCAGTCCTTGCGTTGTCGGGTGCGGGCCGGTCCGCCTGGGCTGGCGGTGGTCTGCCTAGTTCTTCTGGATCTGGCCGAAACCGAGCTCGACCGGGGTCTCCCGGCCGAAGATCTCGACCAGGCCGGTGACCTTCTGGGCGTCCACGTTGATCTCGGAGACCGTGGCGTGGAGCGTCGCGAAGGGTCCGTCGATGACGGTCACCGAGTCGCCGACCGAGAAGTCGACGACCGTGACCTCGCCGGCCGGAGTCTGTGCGCCGGGCTTCTTCTCCGGGACCGGGGCGAGGATCTTGACGACCTCGTCCAGGCTCAGCGGTGCTGGCTGGTGCCCGTGCCCGACGAAGCCGGTGACGCCCGGCGTGTGCCGGACGGTGCCCCAGGAGGCGTCGGTGAGGTCCATGCGGACCAGGACATAACCTGGGAACTTGTTGCGCCGCACCAGCTTGCGCTGGCCGTTCTTGATCTCGGTGACCTCTTCCATGGGGACCTCGACCGCGAAGATCAGGTCCTCCATGTTGAGCGAGCCGATCCGGCTCTCGAGGTTGGTCTTCACCTTGTTCTCGTAGCCGGCGTAGGAGTGGACGACGTACCAGTCGCCCAGCTCGGTGCGCATGCGCTCGCGGAAGGCAGCGACCGGATCAAGCTCCTCGTCCTCGGCGTCGGCGTCGGCGTCGGCGTCGGCCGAGTCGTCGGCAGCTGGTGCGTCGTCGGTCGCGGTGTCCTCGGTCTCGTCGGTCGCCTCGGCCGAGTCGTCGGCGTCGGGCTCGACGACCTCGACGGAGTCGGGCGCCTCGTCGACGGTGTTCTCCACGACGTCAACGGCGACATCGTCCGGGTCCTGCCCGTCGAGCGGGAGGGCGTCGGTCGCGTGCGTCTCGGACACGGTGCTCCTTGGTCGTTGGATCGTGCGGTCGAGCTGGGGGGATCGTCCGGGTGCCGGTGGACCGGCGGGGCTAGCTGCCGAAGACGCGCAGCACGCCCTTGGCGAAGATCAGGTCGAACACGGCCACGACCGTGGCCACGGCCGCCACGAACACGATGACCACCGTGGTGTAGGTGATCAGCTCGCGACGGGTCGGCCAGATGACCTTGCGCAGCTCGGAGACCACCTGGCGGTAGAACAGCGCGGTGCGGGCGCCCAGGCCCGGCCGGTCCCCGTCGCCCTTGCCCGAGGGCCGGTCGCGGTCCGGGATTGCGGCGTCGATGGTGTCGCTCACGCGTCCTCGCTTGCCTCAGTGGTGCCCGCGGCACCGTGTCGGGACCCGACCCGGCCGGACGGCCGTGCCGAGCTGTCGTGCACCCCGGGACAGGTGAGTCCGGGGCCGAGCAGGGCCGGAGGGACTTGAACCCCCAACCGCCGGTTTTGGAGACCGGTGCTCTACCAGTTGAGCTACGACCCTTCGCAGATGTCGTCGCCCCGCAGCCGACCACCGACGTGTGGGCATGCTCGCGCAGGGGTGGACGTCCACCAGGAGGACCGAGCATACGGGACACCGGCGTGCCGACCCAAACCGCGTCCGGGTCCCTCGCGGGCCCGAACGGGCCCCGCGCGTGCGGGCTCACCTCCCTCGACCCGATCGGCGCCGGAGCACCCCGATGGGCCAGGATGGGAGCATGACTGAGCAGGCGGCAGGGACACCCGGACCCGGCGTCCACCCCCGGATCTCGACCCGGATCGGCTCGATCGCGGAGTCGGCCACCCTCGCGGTCGACGCCAAGGCCAAAGCCCTCAAGGCCGCCGGTCGCCCGGTGATCGGCTTCGGCGCCGGCGAGCCGGACTTCCCCACCCCCGGCTACATCGTCGAGGCGGCGATCGCGGCGGCGCGGGAGCCCAAGTGGCACCGCTACACCCCGGCCGGTGGCCTGCCCGAGCTCAAGGAGGCAGTCGCGGCCAAGACGCTGCGCGACTCCGGGTACGCCGTGCCCGCCAGCCAGGTGCTCATCACCAACGGCGGCAAGCAGGCGCTCTACAACGCCTTCGCTGCGCTGCTCGACCCGGGCGACGAGGCGCTGCTGCCGGCGCCGTACTGGACCACCTACCCCGAGTCGATCCGGCTCGCGGGCGGGGTGCCGGTCGAGATCCTGACCGACGAGACCACCGGCTACCGGGTCTCGATAGAGCAGCTCGAGGCCGCGCTGACCCCGCGCACCAAGCTGCTGGTCTTCGTCTCGCCGTCCAACCCGACCGGCGCCGTCTACTCCCCCGCCGAGGTCGAGGCCATCGGGCGCTGGGCGCTGGCGAAGGGGATCTGGGTCGTGACCGACGAGATCTACGAGCACCTCGTCTACGGCGCAGCCGAGTTCGCCTCGATGCCCACGCTCGTGCCGGAGCTCGCCGACCGCTGCGTGGTCGTGAACGGCGTCGCGAAGACGTACGCCATGACCGGCTGGCGGGTGGGCTGGCTGATCGGGCCGGCCGACGTGGTGAGGGCGACCACCAACCTGCAGTCGCACGCGACGTCCAACGTCGCCAACGTCTCCCAGGTCGCGGCGCTCGCTGCCGTGTCGGGCGACCTCACCGCCGTGGCCGAGATGCGCGCCGCCTTCGACCGGCGACGGGTCGCGATCACCGGGCTGCTCGACGCGATCGACGGCGTGGCGTGTCCGCTGCCGGAGGGTGCGTTCTATGTGTACCCGTCGGTCAAGGGAGTGCTGGGCCGCACGATCCGGGGCCGCGTGGCGACCTCGTCGGCGGAGCTGGCCTCGATCATCCTCGACGAGGTCGAGGTCGCCGTCGTACCCGGCGAGGCCTTCGGCACCCCCGGATACCTGCGGCTGTCCTACGCCCTCGGCGACGCGGACCTGCACGAGGGAGCAGCCCGGATCGCCACCCTCCTGAGCGAGTAGCCGGCGCACGAGCAGACGACGAAAGCCCCCACCCGGGGGTGGGGG
>JANMMN010000406.1:0-7546 GCA_031373405.1 Actinomycetes bacterium | reverse complement strand
GTCGAAGGTCTCGAACAGTGCGGCCTTGACCGAGAGCTCCTCGACCACAGCCTCGACCACGAGGTCGCAGTCGGCGAGGTCGTCGAACCGGGCGCTGCCGGTGATCCGGGCCAGCGTCGCGTCACGCTCGTCCTGGTCGAGCTTCCCGCGCAGCACAGCCTTGTCGAGCGAGCGCTCGATCGCCCCTCGCACGCGTGCGACCCGGTCGTCGCCGCGGGTGACGAAGACGACGTCGTACCCAGCCTTGGCAAACACCTCGATGATGCCGGTCGCCATCGTTCCCGAGCCCGCGACGCCGACCTTCTGCACCTGGCGTACGGGCACGTCGCCGTCGACGAGAGCGACGGGAGTGAGCGCGTCCGCGACCACGACCGGCGAGTTGGGTGCCTCGTAGGTGTAGAAGCCACGACCCGACTTGCGACCGCGCAGCCCCGCAGTGACCATCTGCTTGAGCACTGGCGATGGCGCGTGCAGGCGGTCGCGGCCCTGCTTGTACATCGTGTCGAGGATCTCGTACGCCGTGTCGAGCCCGATCAGGTCGAGCAGGGCGAGCGGACCCATCGGCAGCCCGCAACCGAGCTTCATCGACGCGTCGAGGTCCTCGCGGGTCGCGTACTTCGTCTCGAACATCGACGCGGCGTGGTTGAGGTAGCCGAACAGCAGCGCGTTGGCGATGAAGCCGGCCTTATCGGCGACGACGACCGGCTGCTTGCCGAGCGTGCGGGCGATCGCCTCGACGTCGGAGACCACATCGGGTGCGGAGACGACCGTGCGCACGATCTCGACGAACTTCAGGACGGGCGCGGGATTGAAGAAGTGCAGGCCGACGACGGATGCCGGGCGCGACGTGGCCACGGCAATGTCGGTGACCGACAGCGACGAGGTGTTGGTGGCCAGGATGGCGTGCGGACCGAGGACGCGGTCGAGCTTCTCGAAGATCCCGCGCTTGAGCTCGAGGTTCTCCGGCACCGCCTCGACCACGAGGTCACGGTCGGCTAGCTGGTCGTAGTCGCTGGTGAACCGGATCCGGCCGAGGATGTCGGTGCGCTCGGTCTCGCTGAGCTTCCCGCGCGCGACTGCGCGCCCGGTCGAGCCCTCGACGTGCCCTCGGCCGCGATCGATCGCGACCTCGTTGGCATCGAGGCCGACGACGTCGTAGCCGCTGCGGGCGAACACCTCAACGATCCCGGCACCCATGGTGCCGAGACCGACGACGCCGACCCGGGTGATCTCGCGCGACATGGACGCTCCTCGCAGACGTTCTGGGACGACCCGACGCCTCGCCGGGGACCGAGGTCCGAGGACCTCGCCCAGTGTCCCAGGTGACCCCTCGTGGTCGCAGACCACCCCGCCTGCGCGCCGCCGCGGCTCCCGCGGTCGGGACGCCGTGGGCGGCGTACTACCGTCACGGCGTGCGCCTCGTCATCGCCAGCTGCTCGGTCGACTACGCCGGGCGGCTCACCGCCCACCTCCCCAGCGCCACGAGGCTGCTGCTGGTGAAGGCGGACGGCTCGGTCCTCATCCACTCCGACGGCGGCTCGTACAAGCCGTTGAACTGGATGAGCCCGCCCTGCACGCTACGCGTCGATGTCGACCCCGAGGGCAAGGGCACCTGGACCGTCACGAACAAGGCGGGCGAACGGCTCGTGATCACGGTCGAGGAGGTCCACCACGACACCGCGCACGAGCTCGGGATCGACCCCGGCCTGGTCAAGGACGGCGTGGAGGCGCACCTCCAGGTGCTGCTCGCGGCCCAGGTGGAGACCCTGGGCGAGGGGTGGCGCCTGGTCCGCCGCGAGTTCCCCACCGCGATCGGACCGGTCGACCTCATGTGCCGCGACGCTGACGGGCGCGCGGTCGCGATCGAGATCAAGCGCCGGGGCGAGATCGACGGCGTCGAGCAGCTCACCCGCTACCTCGAGCTGCTCAACCGCGACCCGCTCCTCGCACCCGTGCGTGGCATCTTCGCCGCGCAGGAGATCAAACCGCAGGCGAGGGTCCTCGCGGGCGACCGAGGTATCGACTGCATCGTCCTCGACTACGACGCGCTGCGGGGCCTCGACGACGCCGACACCCGGCTGTTCTGACGTCGCGTCGTCTCCACCGGTCGGTGGAGACGATGTGCCGTCCTCCGTTCGCTGCGTCACACGGCACACCTGCGGCAGGCTGAGGCCATGACCACCACCACCGAACCTGGGGAGCTCGTCGTCGCGGTCCCGCCCGACGCCGACCTCGCCGTCCGCGCGCGCGGCGTCCACAAGGCCTACGGCGAGACGAGAGCCGCGGACGGCGTCGACCTCGACGTCGTGCGCGGCGAGGTGCTCGCGTTGCTCGGCCCCAACGGCGCCGGCAAGACGACGACGACGGAGATCCTCGAGGGCTATCGCAGCCGCGACGCCGGGGAGGTCGACGTGCTCGGCACCGATCCGGCGCACCCGACGCCGACCTGGCGCAGCAGGCTCGGGATCGTGCTGCAGAACGCAGCAGACCTCGGCGACCTCACCGTCGAGGAGTCCGTGGCCCACTTCGCCGGCTACTACCCCCACCCGCGTGCGGTCGACGAGGTGATCGAGGCGGTGGGGCTCGCGGAGAAGCGCCGCACCCGGGGTTTCAACCTCTCGGGAGGTCAGCGTCGTCGCCTCGACGTCGCCCTGGGCATCGTCGGACGTCCCGAGCTGCTATTCCTCGACGAACCCACGACCGGCTTCGATCCCGAGGCGCGACGGGAGTTCTGGGACCTCATCGCGCGGCTCAAGGGCGAGGGCACCACGATCCTGCTGACCACGCACTATCTCGAGGAGGCCGAGGTGCTTGCCGACCGCGTCGCCGTGATCGCACGAGGGCGGGTCATCGCCTGCGACATCCCGTCGAGACTGGGTGGCCGTGACGACCGGACCGCGACGGTCAGGTGGCGCGAGGGCGATCAGATCCGCACCGAGCGGACGACGGAGCCGACCCGTGTCGTGAGCGAGCTGTCGACCCGTCTCGGCGGAGAGGTGCCGGCGCTCGCCGTGAACCGACCCACGCTCGAAGACGTGTACGTCTCGCTCATCGGGCACGACACGGAGGAGGCGTCATGAGCACGACCACCACTGCCCCAGCCTCGCCCGCGACGCCGCCCGGCGCGCTCACCCTCGGGCTCCGGCGGGTGGCGATCGAGCTCAAGACGTTCTTCCGTGATCGCAACTCGGCGGTGTGGAACTTCCTGCTCCCGGTGCTGCTGCTCATCATCTTCGGCTCGGTGTTCGGCAACCAGACGCTCGGCGACGGCCTCGATATCACCTTCGCGCAGTACTTGTTCGCGGGAATGATCGCCTCGGGTGTGCTCTACACCTCGTTCCAGAACCTCGCCATCGCGATCCCGATGGAGCGCGACGACGGCACCCTCAAGCGGATCCAGGGCACGCCGATGCCCAAGGTGTCGTACTTCCTGGGCAAGATCGGGCTCGTCTTCGTCGCCTACATCGCCCAGGTCACCATCCTCATCGTCGTGGGCGTCCTGTTCTACAAGATCGATCTTCCGTCGACGACCACACAGTGGTTCACCTTCGCCTGGGCGAGCGTCCTGGGGCTCATCTCGTGCACGCTCCTCGGCATCGCGTTCTCGGTCGTGCCCAAGAACGGCAAGGGTGCCTCGGCCGTCGTCTCGCCGATCGTCCTCGTGCTGCAGTTCACCTCCGGCGTGTTCTTCGTCTTCGACCAGCTGCCGGACTGGATGCAGACGTTCGCCTCGTTCTTCCCGCTCAAGTGGCTCACCCAAGCGATGCGCAGCGTGTTCCTTCCGGACGCGGCGCAGGCTCTCGAGGTCGCCGGCTCGTGGGAGCTGGGCCGGTGTGCCGCGGTCCTCGCGGTCTGGTGCGTCGCAGGACTCGCACTGAGCCTGCTGTTCTTCCGCTGGAACAGGCGCGGCGAGGGCTGAGCAGTGAGCGCGCGACCGGCTCAACGACCGGACGTCGACGCGCGTTCCGCCATGCAGGAGTGGGAGAATGCGGTGAAGGAAGAGGTGGTGTTGATGCCGTCCGGTTGGATGCCAACAGCCCGCCACGACCGTCGGATGGCTCCGGCCTTCGTGGCACATGACACTCGAGCGACCACGCCGCGGCGGCGGTCGGCCCGGGTCCGACGGTGGGCTGCGGTCGAGCCGTCGCGCTGGCGGTTCCACGACGACCTGCGTCCGGCCCCTCGCGCCGTGCGCTTCTGACCCGGGCAGCACGACGGGCACCGCACGAGTCAGGGGACGAGCCGGGCCAGGCCGTGCGCGGCGCGCACCTCGTCGAGCACGCGACGCATGATCTCGGTCGCGTCGTAGTCCTTCGGGGTGAACACTGCGGCGACCCCGGCTGCTCGTAGCGTGTCTGCGTCCGCCTCGGGGATGATTCCCCCCACGACGACCGGGACGTCGCCGAGCCCGGCGTCGCGGAGTCCGTCGAGGACCATCGGCACGAGCTCGAGGTGCGATCCGGACAGGATCGAGAGGCCGACGACGTCGACGTCCTCCTCGACCGCCGCCGCGACGATCTGCTCGGGCGTGAGCCGGATCCCTTGGTAGACGACCTCGAACCCGGCGTCGCGGGCCCGCACGGCGATCTGCTCGGCACCGTTGCTGTGCCCGTCGAGGCCAGGCTTGCCGACCAGCATGCGCAGGTGCGCCCCGAGCTCGACCCCCGTCGCCGCGACAGCCTCCCGGACGGCGGCGAGCTGGCTCGTCACAGCGCCGACACCGACGACGCCGGACACCCCCGTGGGAGCGCGGTACTCGCCGAAGACGGTGCGGAGGGCGCCGGCCCACTCCCCGGTCGTGACACCGACCCGAGCACACTCCATCGTGGCCGGCACCAGGTTGGCGTCGGTCGCGGCGACAGCCGTGAGGTTCTCGAGCGCCCGGTCCACCGCAGCACCGTCGCGGGCGGCCCGCCACTGACCGAGCCGCGTCACCGCCTCGGCCTCGACCACCGGGTCGACGCTCTGGATCGCGGAATCGAGGTCGGCGGTGAGCGGACTGGGCTCGGTGGAGGTGAAGGCGTTGACCCCGACGACGACATCGTCGCCGCTCTCGACCCGAGCGCGTCGTGCGGCGTGCGAGGCGACGAGGCGACCCTTCATGTAGCCGGACTCGACCGCCGCGACGGCGCCGCCGAGGTCCTGCACCCGGTCGATCTCCGCCCGCGCCCCTGCGACGAGGCCGGCGACCTTCGCCTCGACCACGAGCGATCCCGTGAACAGGTCGTCGTACTCGAGCAGGTCGCTCTCGAACGCGAGCACCTGCTGGATCCGCAGTGACCACTGCTGGTCCCACGGTCGCGGGAGGCCGAGTGCCTCGTTCCATGCGGGCAGCTGCACGGCTCGTGCACGGGCATCCTTCGACAACGTGACGGCGAGCATCTCGAGCACGATGCGCTGCACGTTGTTCTCCGGCTGCGCCTCCGTGAGCCCGAGGGAGTTGACCTGGACGCCATAGCGGAACCGGCGGGCCTTGTCGTCGTCGACTCCGTAGCGCTCACGGGTGAGCTCGTCCCAGATCTCCACGAAGGCGCGCATCTTGCACATCTCCTCGACGAAGCGCACACCGGCGTTGACGAAGAAGGAGATGCGGGCGACGACCTCGCCGAACCGCTCCGGGTCGACCTGACCCGAGTCGCGCACCGCGTCCAGGACGGCGATCGCCGTGCAGACCGAGTAGGCGATCTCCTGCTCCGGGGTCGCCCCGGCCTCCTGCAGGTGGTAGCTGCAGATGTTGATCGGGTTCCACTTCGGCGCGTCGCGCACGGTCCAGGCGACCATGTCGGTGATGAGCCTGAGCGAGGGGCCAGGGGGGAAGACGTACGTCCCGCGGGAGAGGTACTCCTTGATGATGTCGTTCTGCGTAGTGCCCTGCAGCGATGCCAGCGGCACGCCCTGCTCCTCCGCGACCGTGGCGTACAACGCCAGCAGCCACATCGCGGTGGCGTTGATGGTCATCGAGGTGTTCATCTCGCCGAGCGGGATCGCGTCGAAGAGGGCACGCATGTCGCCGAGGTGCGTGACGGGTACGCCGACCTTGCCCACCTCGCCCCGCGCCAGGACGTCGTCGGGGTCGTAGCCGGTCTGTGTCGGCAGGTCGAACGCAACCGAGAGACCGGTCTGGCCCTTCTCCAGGTTGCGCCGGTAGAGCGCATTGGACTCGGTCGCCGAGCTGTGTCCGGCGTAGGTCCGCATCAACCAGGGCTTGTCACGCATGTCCGGTCCCTCCTGGACGTGGCTCGTCGATCAGGAGTAGGGGTAGAAGCCGCGCCCGCTCTTACGACCGAGGTCGCCCGCGGCGACCATACGGCGAAGGAGCTCGGGCGCGGCGAATGTCTCGTTCGCCGTCTCGGCGTAGATATTGCTCGTCGCGTTGAGCATGATGTCGACGCCGGTCAGGTCGGCCGTCTCGAGCGGGCCCATGGCGTGGCCGAACCCGAGGCGGCAGGCGGTGTCGATGTCCTCGGCGCTGGCGACACCGGACTCCACGAGCCGGATCGCCTCCATCGCCAGAGCGCTGATCAGCCGCGTCGTGATGAACCCGGCGACGTCACGGTCGACCACGACGACGGTCTTGCCCAGGTTCTCGGCGAACTCCCGGGCGGTCGCGAGCGTCGCATCGGACGTCTTGTAGCCGCGCACGACCTCGCAGAGACGCATCAAGGGGACGGGGGAGAAGAAGTGGGTCCCGACCACGGCCTCGGGCCGCTGGGTCGTCGCGGCGATCGAGGTGTTCGGGATCGCCGAGGTGTTCGAGGCCAGCACGGCGCCGTCCTTGCAGATCGCGTCGAGCGCCCGGAAGACCTCCGCCTTCACCTCGATCTGCTCGAACACCGCCTCGACGACCAGATCGGCCGATGCCACCGCCGCGAGCTCGGTCGTCGTGGTGATCCGCCCCAGTGCCGCGTCAGCATCGCCTTGGGCCATGCGGCCCTTCTCGACGAACTTCGCGTAGGAACCACGGATCGAGCCCAGCCCGCGTTCGAGTGCCACCGGGGTGACGTCGCGCAGGATCACGTCGTACCCGGCCGCGGCGGCGACCTGCGCGATACCCGCGCCCATGAGCCCTGCGCCGATGACGGCGACCTGCTGCGCCACTGCGATCTCCCCGGGTGGTCGTGACGGCCCGGTTGCTCCGGCCGTCGACACGAGCCTAATCCGGTGACCCCGGAGAGGGAGCGGGGGTGTCACGGTGCCCGCTCCGCTGGCGTTTGCCGCGCTACGGGCCGAGCATGGGCAGGTGGGCGGGACCAGCGCGTCGTTCCTCGTCGGTCCGCTGATCGCGTTCGCCGTGGTCGGCGTCTTCGTGCTGCTGCTGCGGTGGACGTTTCGCCGAGGGGGCTCCGTGGTGGCACGGCCGGCCACCGCCGGGCGGGTCGACGAGTACGGCCTGCTGGTGTCGGTGGCCGCGCCGTCGACCTACATCGAGGCAGAGATCGCGCGGCGCTCGCTGGAGGACGCACGCATCCGGGCCACTCTTGCGCAGACGCTGGCGGGCCCGCGCGTCATGGTGTTCGAGGACGACCTCGAACGCGCCCGCGAGATC
>JANMMN010000378.1:0-5156 GCA_031373405.1 Actinomycetes bacterium | reverse complement strand
GGCGCGGCCCTTCAGGTAGCGACGCGAGAGCACGGCAGCACGGGCCTGGAGGTCGTCGTCGGTGCGCCGCGTGCGGGCCTCGCGGGCGCTGAGGCGGCCGACGAGCTCCTCGACGTACGGGACGATCTCGGCGCGGGACATGCGGGCCGGGACGACGACGATCGTGCGGCCCTCCTCGCGGTAGGCCGTGACGCTGCGTCGGCGTCGGGTGCTGCGGCGCACCTCGACGTCGGCGGGAAGGCCCGGGATGTGCACGACGCTCAGGGTCATCACCGCAGAACCTAACGCGACCGTCCGACATGGGTCGGTCGACGCGGCGAACGCCGGGGCAGTGCGGAGTGGGGGGGCCGGGTCGCGGCAGGGGATGACTCACCCGAGCCCCCTCCGTCACCGGAGTCCGGTCACCTGCGTGATCGGTGCCCCCCAATCTCTCGTCCACAGCCCGTGGACAAGGTCGACGCAGGTCAGCCCACCAGCCGTGGCGGAACCCGGCCCGGTGTCCCCAGGCTTGTCCACCTCGCGTCCACAGCGACGGGCGGCATTGTCCCCAGGTCGTCCCCAGATCGGTCCACAGGGCCGGGGATGGAGGCGTTGACCGGCCCTCGCCCGCGCGCCTAAGTTCCCGTCTCGACGGGGCCCCTGGGAGAACGGGCCGGTGTCCGCAAGGGGAAGGCGGACAGCGGTTGCGAGACCCGGGGGCCCCCGTCATGTGCCGGGATCGCTCAGCGGCCGGTGAAGCGCGGCGCCCGCTTCTCGCCGATCGCCGCCAGCCCCTCGCGCAGGTCCGCGCTCGCGAGCGTCACCGACTGCGCCAGCGCCTCCCACTCCAGGGTGTCGTCGTAGGTCGCGTGACCGCCGCGCGCGAGTGCCACCTTGGTGAGCCGGGTCGCCATCGGCGCACCTGCTGCGACCGTGTGCGCCGCGCGCAGCACCCCCTCGAGAAAGCCGTCATCTCCTGAGACCGACGACACGAGCCCGAGCCGGAGCATCTCCTCGGCGTCGACCATGCGGCCGGTGAGCAGCAGGTCGCGGGCTGACGCCATCCCGACGACCTCGGGGAGCAGCCAGGTCGTGGCCATCCCCGGGTGCAGGCCGAGGGACGCGAACGGGACCGAGAACCTCGCCGACGCGGCGGCGTAGCGCAGGTCGCACGCCAGCGCGAGCGCAGCTCCCGCCCCGACGGCCGCACCGTTGATCGCCGCGATCGTCGGCACCTCGAGCGAGCGGATCGAGAGCCAGGCGCGGTAGAACGCGAGCATCCGCGTGCGCAGCTCGATCACCCGGGCGTCAGGCTCAGAGCCGATCCAGCTGATGTCCCCGCCCGCGCAGAACGCCCTCCCCGCCCCGGTCAGCACGACGGTGCGAACGTCCGGGTCGAGGCGCAGCGTCTCCACCAGCTCGGGCCAGGCCGCGGTCATCCGGTCGCTCATCGCGTTGCGCCGATCGGGCTGCTCGAGTGTGACCAGCACGACGCCGTCGTCGTACGCCGTGACGCGCAGATGGTGCTCCGCGGCGCTCCAGCGGGCGGCGTACGGCGAGTCCTCGAGCACGGCGGGCGGCGCGACAGCGGTCATGTCCCGACGTTACCGAGGCGGGTGCCGACGCGAGCGCGGGAGGGATATCTCCCGATATGCGTGTTTTGTCACACAGTTCTGAGCACGAACAGGGGCGCGCCTGCGTGAGACACGGCGTGCGTGAGCGTACGGTGAACGAAGCCCAGGCCACCCCGGTGGCCCGTGCAGCGGCCGAGCCCGGCTCCCCCAGCGGGGAGTCGGCGACCGGCCGGGGCACGTACCCACACCAGGAGGAGACCCCCATGGCGGACGAGAGCACCACAGACGCAGCCGAGAGCTACACCGGCGAGGCGTACTGCGTGAAGTGCAAGGAGAAGCGCGAGTTCACCGGCGTCGTCGTCGAGAAGAACGGGCGCCGCATGGCGCAGGGCATCTGCCCCGTGTGCAACACCAAAGTCAACCGGATCCTCGGCAACAAGAAGGCCTGATCCGCACGACTCGCAGGAGAGCGCCTCACCCTCCGGGGTGGGGCGCTCTCGGCATGGCGGGCCGGATCCCCGTGCGCCGGCCCGCGCCCCTGCTTAGGGTCGGGTCGTGCCCACCGACCGAGCCCCCCATGACCTCGTGACGGCCGGGAGCACCGACGCGGAGATCACCACCGCCGTGCTCGCCGCCGTCGACGCGCTGCGCTCGGAGTCGCTGGCCCTGCTCGACCGCCTCGTCGCCATCCCCAGCATCGGCGGCAGCGAGGCCGAGGCCGAGATCCAGCACGTGCTCGCCGGAGTGCTGCACGAGGACGGCTTCGACGTCGACCTGTGGCAGCTCGACCTCGACGAGCTGTGTGCCGACCCCGACTTCCCCGGCATGGAGGTCGAGCGCCACGAGGCGTACGGCGTCCTGGCGACACTGCCCGGGCACGCGAACGAGCTGGGGCTGCGCCTGCTCGTCGACGGCCACAGCGACGTCGTGCCGCCCGGTGACCTCGGTGCGTGGAGCGGGGACCCCTACGAGCTGCGGCACGAGGTGCGTGACGGCCGTGACGTGCTCGTCGGGCGCGGCACCTGCGACATGAAGGCCGGGCTCGTGGCCGCCATCATCGCGGCGCGTGGGCTGCGTGATTCCGGCGTACGACTCGCCGGAGACCTCATGATCGCGCCGGTCGTCGGCGAGGAGGACGGGGGTCTCGGCACCTTCGCCCTGCTGCGCCGTGGCGTGACGGCCGATGCCTGTGTGATCCCCGAGCCGACCGACCTCGACATCATCCCCGCCAACGGCGGTGCGCTCACGTTCCGGCTGGTCGTGCGCGGCCGAGCCGTCCACGCGTCGCGACGCACCTCAGGGGTGAGCGCGATCGACCTGCTCGTCCCGGCCCTGGCGGCGCTCCACGCCCTCGAGACCCGACGCAACGCCGAGGTGCACCCGCTGATGCGCCGGTGGGACATCGCCTACCCGCTCTCGATCGGCACGGTCCGCGCGGGCGACTGGGCCTCCACGGTCCCGGACCTGCTCGTGGCCGAGGGCCGCCTCGGCGTCGCGCTCGCAGAGACGATGCCCGACGCGCGCGCCGAGCTGGAGGGGGCGATCGCCGAGCTCAACGCCGCCGACCCGTTCCTGCGGGAGCATCCCATCGCGGTGCAGTGGTGGGGCGGGCAGTTCGCGCCGGGCTCGAGCGAGGACCAGCACCTGGTCGACCTCGTGCGTCGCGCGCACACGGTCGCTGCACCCGCAGCGCGCCCCCAGCAGGTGTACGGCGCTCCCTACGGCAGCGACCTGCGACTGCTCGCGCCGACGATGCCGGTGGTGCAGTACGGCCCCGGTGACACCCGCAGCGCGCACGCTCCCGACGAGCACGTCGCCGTGGAGGACGTCCATGCCACGGCCCGGGCACTCGCCCTCATCTACCTCGAGCACTGCGGCGTCCTCTGAGCCTGCCGCACGGGCCTATCCCAGGTGGGCTGTGGAGCGTGCCGACGGTGCACAGCGGGCAGCGGCGACGGTGCCGCCATGAGCCGATTCCTCCCCCTCACCCGTCCTGGACGCCCGATCCTGCGGCGCGGTCGCGGCACCGTGCAGCTCGGCATCGAGCCCGACAGCGCGGTGGTGATCGACCGGCTCTCCGACGACGCGGCAACGGCTCTGCTCCGCCTCGACGGTGCCACCGGCCGGCACGAGGTGCTCACCCTGGCTCCCGAGCTCGGCGACGTCCTCGATGAGCTGCACCGACGCGGTGTGCTCGACGACGACCCCGGCCCCACCTCGACCGTGTCCACGGTCCGCCGGACTCGGCATGCGCCGGAGATCGCCGCCCTCGCACTCGCCCACGCCAGCAGGTCCGCGGCGCTGCGGGTGCTCGCCCGGCGCGCCCGCGCGACGGTGATCGTCCGCGGCAGCGATCCGGCCGCCACCCACGTCGCCCTCGGTCTGGCTGCCTCCGGTGTCGGCACCGTCGCCCTCGAGGGTCCCGACCACGGCGTCGTGGCTGCCGACCTCACGCCGCTCGGCCCGCTCGAGATCTCCGACTCATGGCGCCAGGACGTCTCCGAGGCTCTGCGTCGGCAGGGCGCTCACCCCGCCGTCGTGTCCGGGCGCACGAGCCGCCCCGCTCTCGTGGTCGTGTGCGGCGCGGCCGACATCGACGTTCCGTGGACCGATCCGGAGCTCGCCGACGACCTGCTGGCCGACGGGATCACGCACCTGGCACTCGCGGTGTCCGGCACCGCCGCACGGGTGGGCCCGCTCGTGCGGCCGGGGCGCTCGGCCTGCCTGTGGTGCCTGGACGGGCGCTCCACCGACCTCGATCCGGCCTGGCCCGCACTGGCCGACCAGATCCGCTTGCGGCACTACTCCGCCCGAGCCCGCAGCACCGCGCTCACCTCCCTGGCCGCGGCGTTCGCAGTGACCCAGTGCCTCGCGGTCGTCGACGGAGTCGACGGCGATCCCGAGCCGGCCTCGCTCGGCGCCCAGGTCGAGTTCCGGCTGGCCGACCCGCTCCCGCGGGTGCTCCCCGTCGCCGAGCACCCGGGCTGCGGGTGCGGGTGGGCCCGGACCACCGGCACAATGGCGGGGTGACTGACCTCCCCCGCCGTGCCGTGACCCGTGGTGCGCGCCTCGCCGCGCTGCCGATCGGGTACGCCGGACGCTCCGTGCTGGGGTTCGGCAAGAAGGTCGGGGGCAAGCCCGCGGAGGCGGTGGCGCTCGAGATCCAGCAGCGCACCGCCGAGCAGGTCTTCAAGACCCTCGGCGAGCTCAAGGGCGGCGCGATGAAGTTCGGCCAGGCGATGAGCATCGCCGAGGTCGCCCTCCCCGAGGAGCTGCTCGGGCCCTACCGCGCCACGCTCACCAAGCTGCAGGACTCCGCACCGGCGATGCCCGCCGACACCGTCCACCGTCAGCTCGTCGAGGCGTTCGGCGACGACTGGCGCGACCGGTTCGAGCTGTTCGACGACAAGCCCACGGCGGCGGCGTCGATCGGCCAGGTGCACAAGGCGGTCTGGCGCGACGGCCGCGAGGTCGCCGTGAAGATCCAGTACCCCGGCGCGGGCAAGGCTCTGATGAGCGACCTCAACAGGTCGCGCGGATGGCGCGCATGTTCGCGTCGATGTCGCCCGGCATGGACATCAAGCCGCTGATCGCCGAGCTGAA
>JANMMN010000078.1:0-9986 GCA_031373405.1 Actinomycetes bacterium | reverse complement strand
CCCCCACCCCCCCGCGCGACCGCGACCAACTGGTGGGACAGCTGACCGCCGGTGTCAGCAGGGGCTGACCGCGATCGCGATCTTGCCTCGGTGCTCCTGGGCACCGAAGTGACGGAACGCGTCGGGCACCCCAGCGAGCGGATACGTCGAGTCGATCACCGGGACGACGGCACCTGAGTCGAGCAGCGCACCGAGGGTGGCGACGTCGTCCGGGTGGTTGGGCCGCCACATCGGCACGCCCACCTTGCGGTTGCTGGCGACCGAGCTCACCGGGCCGGCCACCATCGTGAACACCACCCGCGGGATCGACCCCCCGATCAATCCGCAGTAGCCGCCCGGCTTGAGGCACGAGCGGTAGCGCGACACGGAGTGGTACGCAGCGATGTCGAGGATGAGGTCGAATCGGCGACCGCTTCGCGTGACGTCCTCCACCGTGTAGTCGACGACGTGGTCCGCGCCGACAGACCTGAGGACGTCGAGCTTGTGGGTCGCATCGACCGCGGTGACCTCCGCGCCGTACGCCTTCGCCATCTGGATGGCGATCGTCCCGACACCGCCGCCCGCTCCGTTCACCAGAACCTCGTCGCCCGGCCGCAGCGGGCGCCTGCCACGCAGACCGACGGTCGCGAGGCCGCCGGCCTGAGGCACGACCCCCGCCTGCGCGAAGGTCAGCGACTCCGGCTTGGGGGCGAGTGACTTCTCAGGTGCGACGACATACTCCGCGAACGCCCCGAGCCCGGACTCCGACAGGTCGCCGAACACCGCGTCACCCACCCGGAACCTCGTCGCGCCCGTGCCTGCCCGCTCGACGACACCCGCGACGTCCATCCCGAGCACGTCGTACTTCGGCGTGCGCAGCCCCCCGAGCCGGTTGATCCACGGCTCTCCTGTGAGCAGGTGCCAGTCGTAGTCGTTGATCGACGAGGCGACCACGCGCACGAGCACCTCACCCTCGCCCGGTGTCGGGACAGGGAGATCGGTGAGCCGCAGGACGCCCGGCGACCCGTACTCGTCGTAGACGATCGCCTTCATCGGGTCCCTTCGGTGCCATCGGCTCGTGGCCTCGTACGCCGTGCTCGGATCCTGCCGCGCGACCAGCAGGCTGGGAAGGGGTGGGGGGGGCCCGCTGGCTCATCAGGTGCCTGATGAGGCGCGCTCGTCTAGGGTCCAAGGGTGCTGCATGTCGCCTGGATCGTGGAGCTCGACGACGCCGACCTCGAACGTGCGGTGGGGGCGCTCCGCCACCAGCTCGAGGGGTCGGTGCGTAGCGTCGCCGAGATGGCTGACGCCGACGCCGTGGTCGTGTGGGCCGATCATGCCCTCTCCCCGCAGCTGGCCGGTGCGCTGACCACGTCGCCGCGTCCCGTCGTCCTGGCCGGGCCGACCCTGCCGAGAGCCGACCCGTTCGGTGTCCTGGCCGACTCCGCCGGGCTCCACATCGAGGGCTGCACGGTCGTGCACGACGTGCGAGTGCGAGCGGGACGTGACAATGGTGCCCTGGCGATGTCCGGGCACGCGCACTCCGAGGGCGACCATCTCGACACCCACGACCACCTGGTCGACCGTATCGCGATGGTCGACAAGCTCGCCGACGACGTGGCAGTGCTGCGCACCGCGCGGGTCGGGCTCCTCGACCATCCGGTGATGACATGGCGAGCATCGACCTCGACCGCCGCGTGGACCCTGGGCACCCGTCCCGGCTCGGTCACCGACCGCACCGCGATCCGCTCCCTGCTCGCCCTGCTGCACCACGCGACAGCCTTCCCGTCGCAGCCCGCCGTGCGGGTCGGTCTCCTCGGGTACGGCGCGATCGGCCACGAGCACAGCCGCGCGGTGCGAGCGGTCGACGGGCTCGCGCTCACCGCCGTCTGCGACACCTCCCCAGCACGACGTGACGCGGCGCTCGCCGTGGCTCCGGGGGTGGCGGCGCTCGACGACGCCGAGCACCTGCTGGCCCGCGACGACGTCGATCTCGTCGTGGTCTCCACCCCGCCGAGCACGCACGCCCAGTGGGCGGCGCGCGCTATCCGCGCGGGCAAGCACGTCGTGGTCGAGAAGCCGTTCGCGATCCGCACCGACGAGGCCGACGCGGTGCTCGCCGACGCCGAGGCGGCGGGTCTCCTCGCCGTGGTCTACCAGAACCGTCGCTACGACCCCGACCACCTCGCCGTACGTCGAGCCGTGCGCTCGGGGCTGCTGGGCGACGTGTTCCACCTCGAGACCTTCGTCGGCGGCTACGGGCACCCGTGCAACCTGTGGCACTCCGACGCCGGCGTCTCCGGTGGGGCGTTCTACGACTGGGGGTCGCACGTCCTCGACCAGATCCTCGACCTCGTCCCGACGGACATCGACCACGTGACCGCGGCGGCCCACAAGCGCCGCTGGTACGACGTCACCAACGCCGACCACTCCCGCGTCACGATCCGTTTCGTCGACGGCAGCGAGGCCGAGTTCGTGCACTCCGACCTCGCGGCCGCACTCAAGCCGCGGTGGTACGTGCTCGGCACGACAGGGGCCATCGTGAGCCAGTGGCGCACCGAGAAGGTCGTGTCGCGCAACGACATCGGCACGTTGGCCGAGGACCTCCTCGCACCCACCGACTCGCCACCGCTGCTCGACCTGCACGCGGCCGACGGCAGCGTGACCAGGCTGGCGACCCCGACGGGTGAGCCGTACGAGTTCCACCGCGAGCTCTCCGATCGGATCCGGCTGGGACTGCCGATGACAGTGACGGCCGATCAGTCGCGCCGGGTGCTCTCGGTCATGGAGGCCGCGAGCCTGTCCGCCGACGACAACGGTCGCCCGGTGGCCCCCCGGTGAGCTCGACCGCCCCGCCGGTGCGGTGGGGCTTCCTGGGAGCAGGGTTCGTCGCGTCGCGCGGCGTCGCACCCGTGGTTCACCAGGCGAAGAACTCCGTGCTCCAGGTCGTCGGCGCGCGCGACCTCGCCCGGGCCGAGGCACTCGAGCCGGTCCGCGCGGTCACGTCGTACGCCGAGGTCTGCACCGCCGACGACGTCGACGTCGTCTATCTCTCGCTCCCCAACGACGACCACCTCCCCTGGGTGGTCGCAGCGCTCGAGGCCGGTAAGCACGTGCTCTGCGAGAAGCCCCTCGCGCTCGACGCCGACCAGGTGCGCCGGCTGATCGGTGCTGCCGCCTCGTCGGGCTCGTTGCTCGTCGAGGCGTCCTGGAACCGCTGGCACCCACGGACCAGACGGGTCGAGGCACTCCTGTCCGACCTCGACGGTCCCGTCGACGTCGATGCCTGGTTCACCTTCGCCGGTGTCCCGGAGGACAACTACCGGCTCGACCCGACGCGCGGAGGTGGTGCACTGCTCGACGTCGGCTGCTACGCCGTCGCCGCGGCGCTCGTCGCGCTCGGCGAGGACGCGCTCGTGACCTCGGCCGAGAGCCACGCGGGGCCGAGCGGGGTCGACCTCACGACGACGGCGACCCTGTCCTCCGCGCGGGGGCGCGCCTCGATCACCGGATCGTTCGAACGGGACGAGTCGCAAGGGTGGCGGGTCAGCGGGCCCGGCTTCGGGCTCGAGGTAGCGCACCCGGCATTCACGTCGTGGCGGGAGGAATCCACGCTGCACCTCCTCGAGAGCGGCACCGAACGGACCGAGACGTTCGAGCCCTGCGACGCCTACCTCCTGATGGTGGAGGCGGTGTCGGCGCGGGTCACGGGTGCGGACGCCTGGGTGCTCCCCCTGGCGACCTCGCTGGCTGTCGCACGCGCGGTCGACGACATCGCACGGATGGCAGCGTCATGACGCCCGCAAACCGGCCTGACCGGCCTGACCTGCCCGAGCTGGTCGCCGCCTCGATCGACCTCCCGGGCTTCCGCATGGCGGTGCGCCGCGCGGAGGGCGAGGGTCGACCGTTCCTCCTCGTGCACGGCCTCGCGAGCAATGCGCGGCTCTGGGACGGGGTGGCACGCCGGCTGGCGTCCGCCGGTCACCCGGTCGTCGCGGTGGACCAACGCGGGCACGGGCTCTCGGAGGAGCCGGGCACGGGCTACGACTCCGCGACCGCTGCCGCTGACCTCGCGACGCTGATCGACGTGCTCGGGTGGACCGGAGAGCGCGCACCCGTCGTCGCGGGCCAGTCCTGGGGCGGCAACGTGGTGCTCAACCTCGCCGCGACCCACGGGGGCACCGCCGCGATCGCGCTCGTCGACGGCGGCTGGATCCATCTCTCCGACCGCTTCCCGACCTTCGACGAGTGCTGGGAGCAGCTCGAGCCACCCCACTTCGACCACCTGACCCGGGCCGAGCTCGAAGTGCGGGCGCGCAGCTGGAACAGCGACTGGCCGGAGGAGGGACGCCGGGGGTCGCTCGCCAACTTCGCCGACCTGCCCGACGGCACGGTGCGCCCGCACCTGGCCCGTGCGCACCACCGCAGCATCGTGCACTCGCTATGGCTCGACGACCCGCGTCCGCTCTACCCGCGGGTGAGCGTGCCGACGCTGCTCATGGCCGCCGTCGACGCGGTGCCGACACACACCACGCCGGTCACCGACGCGCTCGAGCGGATCCCCCAGGCCGAGGTCGCGTGGTACGTCGGGGCGCACCACGACCTGCACGCCCAGCAGCCCGACCGCTGCGCGAGCGACCTGCTCACCCTCGCCGCACGAGTCGCAGACTCACCTCACTGACCCTCAGCCCCCCGAGTTACACCTTGAACCGACCGGTTGCGCCCGGGAACCGGTCGGTTCAAGGTGTAACTCGGGGCGGGTCACGGCTGCGCGTCAGCCGGCGTACGCCCGCTCGAGCGCACCGATGTCGAGCTTGACCATCGCGAGCATCGCCGCGACCGCGCGGCCGCGACCCGCCTCGTCCGGGCCGCCGATCCAGTCGGAGAGCTGCGACGGGATCACCTGCCAGGTCACGCCGTACCGGTCCTGGATCCAGCCGCACTGCTGCGGTGTGCCGCCATCCTCGAACGCCGACCAGTACCGGTCGATCTCGTCCTGCGTGTCACACCGGACAACGAACGACACGGCCGAGGTGAGCTCGTACACCGGACCGCCGTTGAGCGCGGTGAAGCGCTGACCGCGCAGCTCGAACTCCACCGTCATCACCGCACCCTCGAGTCCATCGGGCACCTCGGGCGGGTAGTGCGACACCGCGACGATGCGTGCGTCGTCGAAGAGGCTGACGTAGAAGTCGGCGGCGTCCTCGGCGCCCGAGGCGAACCACAGGAAGGGGGTGATGGGGCTGCTCACGATGCGCTCCGATCGCGTCGATGTCGTTGCCGGTGCCGAGCTCCGCTGCTAGCGGGAAGGTACCCGTAGCCGGTGGGTGTGCCGCGGCGGACGCGGTGCTCAGTCGTCGAGAGCGCCGAACTTCTCGACGAGCAGGCCGTGGCGCAACCCACGGTCGCTCACGGTCAGCGACTCCTGCCCGAGCAGGTCCATCACGGTCGCCACGACGCAGGCGCCGGCCAGGATCACCTCGGCCCGTTGGGGTTGCAGGCCCGCGACCGATCGTCGCCCGTGCGCGTCGGTCGACCGGTAGACCTCGATCTGGCGAGCGACCTCGGCCCGGGTGAGCACGGCGCCCTGGATGCGATCGGCGTCGTAGGACTCGAGCGCGAGCATGACGGCAGTGAGGTTGGTGACCGCTCCACCCATGCCGACGAGGGCCTGCGGCGCCGGTCGTCCAGCGAGCCGGGCGAGGTCGGCGGCGATGGCATCGAGCGCAGTGCGCAGCGTCTCCACGCGCACCGCCTCGGCCAGGCCGAACCGCTCCGTGAGTCGCACCGCGCCGACATCGACGCTCCAGCGCTCGTCGACCGTGGCCCCCACACCGAAGGTGAACTGCGAGCTGCCCCCGCCGGTGTCGAACACGCACAGGGTGCCGTCGGGTGCGGGGAGGGCGGCGAGCACGGCGAGGTAGGCAATCCGGCTCTCCTCCTCGCCCGTGATGACCGCGATGGTGACCCCCGTCGCTGCCTCGATCGACGCGATGACCTCGGCACTGTTGGCCGCGATGCGCATGCCGGCAGTGCCCACGGCCGCGATTGCGCGCACGCGACGGGATCTCGCCTCCTCGACCATGCCGGTGAGAGCGTGGGTTGTGCGCTCGAGTGCGGCGACACCGATGACACCGGAGCCGGCGAGGCCTTCGCCGAGCTGTGTCACGTCAGACCGGTCGACGATGGCGCGCCAGCCCCCGTCGTTGGTGCGCTCGCCGATGTGGAACTTGACCGAGTTGGTGCCGACGTCGATGCTCGCGTAGCGGGCCGGATCGCCGTCGAGCAGCCGGTCGAGTGCGTCGGGGTAGGAGATCGCGACGCGCTCCGCGACTCCGAGCGCGTGCACCGCGGTGAGCACCGCTCCCTTGTCCTCGAACGCGACGGCGAGGGTGCGGGTCGCCACGCCGTCGGCGACGACGTCACTGAGCTCTCCGGTGCAGCCCTCGATCGTGAAGAACACCTGGCGCTTGTGCACGCGCACCGCGCGCACAGCTCCGCCAGGGACGACGAGGATCCTCACAAGCTCGTCGAGCGAGTAGGCGTCGTGGGTCAGCTCAGGCATCGGCGTACGCAAGGACTCGACGACGGTGACCACGGCCTCAGGCGTGAGCGGGAACTCGGCGTGGAGCACCGGCTCCCAACGGTGCAGGCCACGGGCGTCGACCTCGCGCAGCGCCGTGATGTCGAGGTGCCCGTCGTGCAGCGTGACGGTCTCTCCCTCGGGGGAGACCAGGTAGAGCTCGGCGCTGTCGTGCGTGCCGGTGGGCGTGAGCGTCGCGACGAGCTGCTCGGCCGCGCCGAACCTGGCGCCGAACGTCCGCCACTCCCACCGCGGGCGGTTCACCGCACCCTCACCCATGGCACCTCCTCGACGAGCCCGGCCACGGAGCACTCACCTGTCACTGCGACCCGACACTCCAGCACCGCGAGCCACTGACAACCGAGCTGTCAGTGAGCTCAGCCTCCGGACTTACGTCGGAACTCGCGTTTGGTCGCTTCCGCACCGTGCTCGCCGTGGGCTCCGGGCGAGCCCTTGGCGCCACCCCCGGACGTCGGGTGCGACGTCTTGTTCTTGCGCTCGAGCGCCTCACGGAACTTGGCCTTCTGGTCGTCGTCCGCAGCCGAACCCTCGGCGTCCGTCATGGTGTGCCTCCACTTCTCGTCCGGGCCAGTCTCCCGCGCCCGCTCGGCCGCCGGCCACCGGGTGGGCGTCCGTCGATACGGGTGCCGTCGTACGACCGGTGGACCGGACGACCCCGAGGGCGCCGCCGCCTTGTCTACGCTAGTTCGATGGCGGTCGACCGGAGTCCGAGAGGCAGAGCCGTTCGCAAGCGCAGGCGACGGCTGGCCGCGGTCGATCACGACCTCACGGCCGAGCAGTGGCAGACACTGACCGACCTCTGGGGTGGGTGCGCCTACTGCGCTGCGACGGACCGGCCGTTGCAGCGTGACTGTGTCCAGGCCCTCTCCCGAGGCGGCCGGTACACACTGGACAACATCGTGCCCGCCTGCGGATCGTGCAACGCCAGCAAGGGCAACGACGAGGTCACCGGGTGGTTGCGCCGCAAACGGCTCGACGAGCGGGCATTCCTCGTACGACACGTAGAGATCGGTGCGGAGCTCGAGCGTCGCGCAGCTGCAGGCGGCGGCTGACCTACGACTCGCCCTGGTCGACCATGGACATCACGAGCACGAAGCGGCACGCCGTGATCGCGTGCACCGCGTGGCGAGCGCTCGGCGCGAGGTAGACGACGTCGCCCGCTGTGAGCTGGTGGCGTTCACCGTCGACCGTGAACGCCAGCTCCCCCTGCACGACCTGAACGACGACGGGCCGCGGTGCCGAGTGGTCGGTGAGCTCCTGCCCGCCGTCCATCGCGAATGCGACGATCCGCACTGCGTCGTTGTTCACGACCGTCCGCGACGTCGTCGCTCCCACCGAGATCGGGAGATCGCTGTGCAGCCCTTCGACCACAGTGGTCAGGCTCAGCTCAGACTTGGTCACGGCTCCCACTTCCTGTGCTGGCACGTTCGAGACACTGCACAGCATGGACCTCCGCGCTGAGGTGCACAGCGAGGTGGGACATCTGAGCCCGGCAGCCAGGGCGTGCAGCGCACCGTCGACTCCCCTCTCCCGGATCGCCGCCGATGGCATCGCGGTCACTACGGCGCGCTTGTTACGCTAGTTGCCCTGGATGCGGGTAGGCTCAGTCCCACACCGGGTCCCGAAGCTTCGGGCAGGTGCCCCCCAACGCCGAGCAGCGCATGATGCGCCCCGGCTACACCGAGGCCGCTCCCCCCGCGTGGGAGGTCGGCTGATGGCAAGGACACAGATGAGTTCAGCGTTCGCACTCCCGTTCCAGGGTCCGCCCGTCCGGCAGCTCACCGACGCAGAGGTTGCCGCTGACTTCGAGGCCGAGGTCGCGGCGTACGAGGCCAACCCGCAGGACCTGCCCGACTTCGCGGACCCCGACGGCCCCGCTCCGTTGCGGATGTCGAAGGGTGCGCGGGCTGCAGCAACGTCCGACGGAGTCAGCGACGAGGCGATCCGGGCTGTCGTCGCCGACCCCGACGAGATCGAGCCCGACCCCGCCGGCAACGGCCGGATGCGACTGCGCCGCGGCACGCTCACGGTCGTCGTCGCTCGTGACGGTGCCGTGCTCTCCGTCCGGGACCGCAAGCCCCGACGCCGCCGTACCTGACCACAGGGGTGGCGTCCCACCGGGGCGATGAGCGGACCGACCGCACGGATCAGCCGAGAGTGCGGCGCACATAGGCGTCGAGACATCGCTCTGCCTTGGCCCGGGCCTTGGAGATGACCACGAGCACCGGTCGGTCGATGGGCTCGGCGCCGAACCCGAGCGCGTACGGCTCGATGACCTTGCGGTACTCCTCCTCCGCCTCGGCCCACGCCACCCGCGCGTCGTTCTTCGTCTTCGCCATGCCGCGGACGCTATCGCGCCGGACGATGCAGCCCTGCCACGACTCGGTAGACCTCGCCGCGAGGCACGGGTGTGACGAACGTGGGCGCTACGGGGCCTGCCGGATGTGAATGGGCAGTCGCGGCGAACGGTCCACGGTGAGGGTGAAGATGTCGGGACGTCCGTAGTGCCCGGCGACGTCGAGGGCACGGTGCTCGTTGCTTGCCTGGGTGGCGTCGATGTCGGCGTAGAGAATCCCGTACTCCTCGTGGAGTGGCCCCGCGACAACGGCTCCGGTGGGCGCGACGACGACCGAGTCGCCCGGATTGAGCCACCTGTCCGGGCCGGCGAAGACCAGCTCTCGCGAGGGAAAGGTCTCCGGTATGTCGCGGCTGGCCAGGGCACAGCCCGAGCCGATCACCCAGCAGCGGCCCTCGGAGGCGATGTGACGCATCGAGGCGATCCATGATTCGCCGCTGTCCCAGGTGGAGGCGATGTAGACCTGGATGCCCTCGGCCCTGGCCACCCTTGAAGTGGAAGGCTTGCGAGGCCGCCACCTTGTCCCAGCCAAAGCCAAAACGCGCCGACGCCAGCTGGTAGAAGTAGCGCGAGTTGGCCTGCTGCTCTTCCGGCAGCACACCGCCTTCGCCCGAACAGATGCCGGTGCCGGCCATTTCTGCGCCCTGCGCCAGCGCCACCTTGGCCGAGGCCGACAGCGCGCCGAAGCTCATGTCCGAGACGATCAGTGGTATGGCCAGGCGCAGCGGCTTCTTCGCGCCCGGGCCGACCACCACGTCGGTGCCCACCGGGTGCTCGTCGAGCAGCGGCGGCCGGTGCAATTGCGCGGGCAGGATCTGGATGTCGTCCCAGCTCGGCAGCTGGTCGCGCGGCACGCCCATCGCTTCCACCGCGCCATGGTGGCCGGTCTTGGACAAGCCTTCACGTGCATAACGCTGGATCAGCGCGTTGTGCGGCTCCTCCAAGCTGCCGTGGCCGGTGTCCGCGTATTGGCCCAGGTAGATGGTGCGATTGAAGGGCTGCGGATGCGCCTGAGCCCATGCCGCGATCTCGTCGGCGTCGACCCAG
>JANMMN010000358.1:0-2547 GCA_031373405.1 Actinomycetes bacterium | reverse complement strand
CCGTCGGCGACGGACGCCGGCCGGTCACCTGGCCGGCGGAGCTGCTCGCCGGCTCGGAGCGTGATCCCGACGCCGATGTCGCCCGCGGCATCGGTCTGTGCCTCGAGCGCGTCTCCTACCCGCCCGACGACGACCTCGCCGCGCAGGCGCTGCGCGCCCGGCGCCACCGCGGGCCCGATGCCGGGTGATCCACCCCCTGTCTTGACCCGACCGGGCTGCGTGCGGTGTCGCACAGTGACACGCTCAGGACCGGACACGTCGGGTCGGACCTGGAGGCAGTCATATGCGCGTCGTCGTGGCACTGGGTGGCAATGCTCTGCAGAGGCGAGGCGAGCCGATGACCGTGGAGAACCAGCGCGCCAACGTGCGGATCGCCTGCGAGGCGCTGGCGCCGGTCGCGCTCGACCACGAGCTCGTCATCTCGCACGGCAACGGGCCCCAGGTGGGGCTCCTGTCGCTGCAGGCGTCGTCCTACGACGAGGCCTCGACGTACCCCTTCGACGTCCTCGGCGCGCAGACCGAAGGAATGATCGGCTACTTCATCGAACAAGAGCTCGGCAACCTGGTGCCGTTCGAGCAGCCTCTCGCGACCATCCTCACGATGACCGAGGTCGACCCCGACGACCCGGCGATGAAGGACCCGACGAAGTTCGTGGGACCGGTCTACACCGAGTCCGATGCCAAGCGGCTCGCTGCGGACCGGGGCTGGACGGTCAAGGCGGACGGCGACCACTGGCGTCGCGTCGTGCCCTCACCGCTGCCGAAGCGCATCTTCGAGATCCGCCCGATCAAGCTGCTGCTCGAGGCCGGCACGATCGTGATCTGCACCGGCGGTGGCGGGATCCCGACGATGTACCTGCCCGAGGACGGCCTGAGCTCACCCAACGACCGCAACCCCCGCACCCTCGTCGGGGTCGAGGCGGTCATCGACAAGGACCGCTCGTCCTCGGTGCTGGCCAAGGACCTCGGGGCCGACCTGCTCGTGATCGCGACGGACACCGACGCGGTCTACCTCGACTGGGGGACACCCGGCCAGCGCGGGATCAAGGAGGCCTCGCCCGACGCGATCGAGGCATACCCGTTCCCTGCGGGCTCGATGGGCCCGAAGGTCGAGGCCGCAGCGGACTTCGCACGGTCGGCGCCGGGCAAGGTCGCGGTAATCGGGGCGCTGGTCGACCTGCCGGCGATCCTCGCGGGCACCAAGGGCACCCGCATCACGACGGACTCGACCGAGGTGTCATTCCACTGAGCCTGGATCCACCGGTTTCCCGGGGGTTGGGCGCGGGTCGTGACGCCGAAATGCCTTCCTGGTGTTGAAGAATTGATCTTGTCAAGGAATCAACTCAGCACCAACAGAATGGCATCCGGTAGATGCGAGTGTGTCACAGCGTCTCTGCGAGTTTCGATGACCTCAATCTCGTGTCGTGCGCGGGTCTGGCACCGGTCCTGCGCCTCGCGCAGCGGGCCGGGCTGCAGGATCTGGTCGCCGGGCACGTGCGGATCGGTCGGCCCGGTGGGTGCAACGCAGCGGTGAAGGTCTCCTGCCTGGTCGCGGGGATGGTCGCGGGCGCGGACTCGATCGATGACATGGCGTTACCGCGCCACGGCGGCATGGGCCGGTTGTTCACCGGGGTGCGTGCCCCGTCCACTTTGGGGACGTTCGAGATGTCGCGGGAGGGCTGCATGTCGGTGCCCGATGTCACCGGTGACGTGAAGCGCGCCTCGCGCCTCGTCGTACGAGGTCTGCTGCCCGTTACGGGGGAGGAGGTCGTGCTCGATACCGACGCTTTCGAGGCCCGGGCGTTGCAGCACGAGCTCGACCACCTCGACGGCTTCGTGTTCCTCGACCGGGTGGCCGGTGCGCACGCGGTGTTCGCGCGCAGGACTTACCTCTAGGCCGTACGACGAAGTCCGCCGCCCCCGTGGCCCAATTGGCAGAGGCACGCTGCTTAAACCAGCGTCAGTGCAGGTTCGACCCCTGCCGGGGGCACGAGCGCCCCGCTAGCGTGTGAGTCGCGGGTGTGCCCCACATTGAAGCCCGCATTGAGAGCGGACGGGTTGCGAGGGCGCCCCCACACGGCGAGATCGATCAAGCGTTGGCACGTCCACGACGTCCTGCGGGGCACGTATGGCGCCGCTACAGTGGCGGCGCGTCGCTGGTCGCGCACGACACGCCGCGGCGAACTACTCGGCGAGGCCGACCGGTAGAGAGGTCGGTGCCGCCGCACGGGGCGGCACCAGGTGGTTCGAGGGGAGGTCGGTCGCATGTATCGCTCGCTGCGCGTCTTTGCCCCTCTCTCCGCCGTCACGTTACTGCTGGCTGGCCTGTCGCTGCCTCCGGCGGCTGCGACCACTGGGACGTCCGCGAACACCGCACCGCGGGAGGACTCCGCGGCAGCGACGCTCGCCGCGCAGACGGCCGCGAACACGAAGCTGGCCGAGCGACCGGCGACCGCGACGACGCCCCGGGCCGCGGACGTGCGCAAGGCGCTCGGCCAGGTGCGCACGTCACCGGGCGAGGTCTCCGCGGCCACTCCGGTGTCGCTC
>JANMMN010000334.1:0-1697 GCA_031373405.1 Actinomycetes bacterium | reverse complement strand
GCTCGCGACCCTGGCAGCGGTGAAGCGCGCCGCGTTCCTCTGCTTCGGCATCGCCGCGCTCGCCGGCCTCGCACTTGTGGTCCTCACCCAGGCGTGGTGGCTCATCGCCGTCGGCGCCGCCGCGATCCTCGCCGCGTGGTTCTACACCGGCGGCCCCAGCCCCTACGGGTACGCCGGGCTTGGCGAGCTGTTCGTGTTCGTCTTCTTCGGCCTCGTCGCGGTCGCGGGTACGGCGTACGTCCAGACCCTCACGATCACCTGGCGCTCGCTCGCGGCAGGCGTCGCGGTCGGGGCGCTCTCCGTCGCGATCCTGCTGGTCAACAACCTCCGCGACATCCCCACCGACAGGATCGCCGGCAAGCGCACTCTCGCGGTGCGCCTCGGCGACCACGCCACGCGCACGGCGTACTCCCTCGCGATCGCCACGCCGTACCTCGTCGCCATCGGCATCGCGATCGGCGGAGTCGCCCCCGCGCTCCTGGCGCTCGTCTCGCTGCCGCTCGCGATCTCACCCGCGCGGATCGTGCGCGGCGGCGCGACCGGGCGCGACCTCGTCCCCGCCCTGGCCGGCACCGGCCTGCTGCTGCTCGGGTACGCCGTGGCCCTGAGCCTCGGCTTCGTCCTCGCCGCCGACTGACGCGTCACGCAGCAGCGGGTCGCGACGAGGGCACATCCCTCGGGCGGATCAGTCCCAGTCCTCGATGTCGTCCGAGGTGAGGCCCTCGAGGTCGACGTCGACGGTCAGGGGGGCGAGCACCGCATCGACGGTGCGGTCGGCCGCGTGGGCGAGAAGGTGCGCCGTCTTCACGGCGAGCTCCTCGGCGTCATGGGTGATGTCGGCGAGCACATGGGGAGCCGTCGGGGTGCGCATGGCAGGTCACCTTCCTTCGATCGCTATGTTACTCGCCAGTAGCATGCGTGGCACCCCAGCCCCGGGTCGGGCACGATGCGGGGATGCCTGAGGAGATCGCGCTCGCCACCACGGACGAGGACTATGCGGCGTTCGGCGAGCTGATCCGGGAGTACTGGGACTGGCTCCAGGTGCGGTACGCCGACCTCCCGGGCTTCGTCGACGCGGTCGGCGGGCACCAGGCGCTTGACGCGGAGCTGCGCTCACTGAGCGCGAAGTACGGACCGCCATCGGGACGGGTGCTGCTCGCGCGGCGCGACGGCGTCGTCGTCGGCGGGATCGCCCTGCGCGACCTCGGCGATGGCGCGTGCGAGATGAAGCGGCTCTTCGTCCCCGACCGTCACCAGGGCCACGGCACCGGGCGGCGGCTGTGCCAGGTGCTGCTCGACACCGCGCTCGCCGACGGCTACCGCGTGATGCTGCTCGACACCGGCAGGGGCAACACCGAGGCGCTGGCGATGTACGCGACGCTCGGCTTCCGCGAGTGCCCGGCCTACCACGACTATCCGGCCGAGCTGATGCCGCACCTGAGCTTCCTCGAGCGCCGGCTCACCGCCGACTGAGCCGGCCGAGCACCACCCGATCGGCTACCCGCGCCCGGCGTCGTCGTCAGTGCTCTCGGTGCTCTCGGTGCTCTCGGTGCTCTCGGTGCTCTCGGTGCTCTCGGTGCTCTCGAGGTTCTCGAGGTTCTCGAGGTTCTCGAGGTTCTCGAGGTTCTCGAGGTTCTCGAGGTTCTCGAGGTTCTCGAGGTTCTCGAGGTTCTCGAGGTTCTCGAGGTTCTCGGTGC
>JANMMN010000339.1:0-1885 GCA_031373405.1 Actinomycetes bacterium | reverse complement strand
AAACCGATTGAATTGCGGGTGTTGTAAGAATTGTCTTTGTCAATTGTCAATGCCGTATTGAGGGTCGTGATTCTATCACTTGGGTAATCCAAACCTGTTGTTTGCTCATCCGAAATATTGGTTTTTTGGGCGGTGCCAGGGTGTCCTCCTCCGGCACCGAGGAGCACCGATCCCCTCGATGCCGCACATCGACATGAGCGTCGACCTGCTGCGCCGGCACGGGGTGCACGTCGACGTCGACACCGACGACCCACGCGCGTCGTCCTGGACGGTGCGCCCCGGGCCGATCCGGGCGCGGGACCACGTGGTCGAGCCTGATCTCTCGAACGCTGCACCGTTCCTCGCCGCGGCGGTAGTCACGGGCGGCTCGGTCACGGTGCCGGCCTGGCCCAGCTCCACCCACCAGGCCGGCGACGCGCTGCGAGCGCTCTTCGCGGAGATGGGCGCGAGGGTCGAGTGGTCCGAGGCCGGGCTCACCGTCACCGGTGGCGATGCCGTGCTCGGGCTCGACGCCGACCTGAGCGAGGTCGGCGAGCTCACCCCCGTCCTCGTCGCCGTGTGCGCCCTGGCCTCGACACCCTCGCGCCTGCGCGGCATCGCGCACCTGCGCGGCCACGAGACGGATCGCCTCGCAGCCCTCGCCCGCGAGATCGGTCGCCTCGGCGGTGACATCACCGAGACGGTCGACGGCCTTCGCATCGCGCCGCGACCTCTGCACGGTGGGGTCTTCGAGACCTACGACGACCACCGCATGGCCACCGCCGGGGCGGTGCTCGGCCTCGCCGTCACCGGGGTCGAGGTGGTCGACATCGCCACGACGGGGAAGACCCTGCCCGGCTTCGTCGCGATGTGGCAGGACATGCTCCGGGGCCGCGCCGCGTGACCAGCCGTCGCCGCGACCTCGACGAGGACGACGTCCGGATCCGTCCGGGCCGGGGAAAGTCACGTCCCCGCAGCAAGGAGCGGCCGAGCCACGACGACGCGGGACCGGCGTTCGTCGTCGCGGTCGACCGGGGCCGGTTCACCGTCGTGCTGGGGACTCCCGACCAACCCGGTGTCGAGCTGTACGCCGTGAAGGCGCGCGAGCTCGGGCGCAAGGGAGTGGTGGTCGGTGACCGCGTGGGCGTCGTCGGCGACCTCAGCGGCAAGGTCGACACCCTCGCGCGGGTCGTGCGGGTCGAGCCGCGCACGACCTCGTTGCGTCGCAGTGCCGACGACGACGACCCGATCGAGCGCGTGCTGGTCGCCAACGCCGACCAGCTCGTGCTCGTGACCGCCCTGGCCGACCCCGAGCCGCGTCCACGCATGATCGACCGGGTGCTCGTCGCGGCGTACGACTCGGGCCTGTCCCCCTTGCTCGTTCTCACCAAGAGCGACCTGGTCCCGGCCGACGAGCTGCTGCGCGCGTACGGCGACCTCGACGTGCCCTTCGTCGTGACCCGACAGGACGGCACCGACCCGATCGACGTCGAGGTGCTGCACGAACGCCTGCGCGGCCGCGTCTCGGTGCTCATCGGCCACTCGGGGGTGGGCAAGTCGACCTTGGTCAACGCGCTCGTGCCCGCTGCCGAGCGCGCGATCGGGCACGTCAATGTCGTGACCGGACGTGGACGCCACACGTCGACCTCCGCCGTCGCGCTCCCGCTGGCCACCGGGGGCTGGGTGATCGACACCCCGGGTGTGCGGTCCTTCGGCCTCGCGCACGTCGACCCGCAGCGGGTCATCCTCGCCTTCCCCGAGCTCGGCGCCGGCACGACCGACTGCCCGCGGTCGTGCTCGCACGACGAGGCGGAGTGCGCCCTCGACCTGTGGGTCGCCGACGGCCACGCCGGCGCCGGTGGGGTGGCGCGGCTCGAGTCGATGCGGCGGTTGCTGCGCAGCAGGG
>JANMMN010000204.1:0-14056 GCA_031373405.1 Actinomycetes bacterium | reverse complement strand
TGCCCCCCACGCCATCCACGCGGCCATGCTGGCCTCGCGCTGTTCGGGAGTGGTGCTGCTCATCTGCTCGCCCATCGACATCGTCGATCGGTAGAGCACGAGGAACTTCTGCATGGTGGGTCCTCTCCTGGTGGCAACTCGGTCAGGCTGCGGACGATGGTTCCTGTGCGCCGTAGCTCATGCCGCTCAGCGCCACGAGGCTGATCGCGAAGATCGGCATCAGCACGGTCCACATGGTCGCGAGGATCCCCACGAGGCAGCCGAGGGCAAGAGTGGCGAAGGCGATGCCCGGTGCCTTGATGACAAAGCTGCCGAGGAGGACGAGCGTCCCGCCGCCGATCAGCGACAGCGACCACCATGCCATCGCACTGGGGTCGATGGGCTCGTCGGAGACGAGGCGCACAGTGACCTCGATGATCCCCATCACGATGAAGATCACGCCGACGGTCCAGCCGAGCCATCGGGTGGCGCGCGCTCGATTCATGCGGCCGAAGGTACGCCCGAAGACCGACCGTGGCTATGGCCTCCGAGGGTTTCTGCGAAAGCTTTGCAGCAGTGCGGATCTCGGCCCCCTGCGTTGGCGCATGAAGCACCCTGTTGGTACGGTCCCGAGCATGCACCGCCGCCCGGCTCTCGTCTCGCGCCGCCACGTCGACCTCTGTCGGCTGGCCTCCCAGATGTGTCGAATGCCCGGCATGCGGCTGTGCGACTGTCCCTAGCGGGACACCCCGACACGCGCCCCAGGCCGGAGACCTTGTCTCCGGCCTTCGTCGTCCCGCGGTCGCACCGCCCCTCCCGGGTGCAGCACCGGTCGTCCACCGACGGCCCCGGACCATCCCAGCCGCACCGCGGCATCACGAGCACCTCACCCCCCACCGCCGTCACGAGGCGGCCGCACCGACCGGAGAGAAACCATGAGCGCCACCTGGAGCTTCGAGACCAAGCAGATCCATTCCGGGCAGCAGATCGACCCCGCCACCGGGGCGCGAGCACTGCCCATCTACTCCACGACCTCGTACGGCTTCCGTGACACCGACCACGCGGCTGCGCTGTTCGGCCTCACGGAGAGCGGCAACATCTACACCCGCATCATGAACCCGACGCAGGCCGTCGTGGAGGAGCGCATCGCGGCGCTCGAGGGCGGGGTCGCTGCGCTGCTGGTGAGCAGCGGCCAGGCGGCCGAGACCCTCGCGATCCTCAACCTCGCCGAGGTCGGCGACCACATCGTGTCGAGCCCGAGCCTGTACGGCGGCACCTACAACCTGTTCCACTACACGCTGCCGAAGCTCGGCATCGAGGTCTCCTTCGTCGATGACCCCGACGACCTGCAGCAGTGGCGCGACCTGATCCGTCCCAACACCAAGGCGTTCTTCGGCGAGACGATCTCCAACCCCAAGAACGACATCCTCGACATCGAGGGCATCGCCGGGGTCGCGCACGAGGCGGGACTGCCGCTCATCGTCGACAACACCGTGGCCACGCCGTACCTCGTGCAGCCGCTGAAGTGGGGCGCCAACATCGTCGTGCACTCCGCGACGAAGTACCTCGGCGGCCACGGCACCGCGGTCGCCGGCGCCATCGTCGACGGCGGCACGTTCGACTTCGGCGCGCACAAGGAGCGCTTCCCGCAGTACAACACCCCTGACCCGAGCTACCACGGTCTCGTGTACGCCGAGGCGCTCGGCAACATCGCCTTCATCATCAAGGCGCGCGTGCAGCTGCTGCGCGACCTAGGTCCTGCCGTCGCACCGTTCAATGCCTGGCTCATCGCCCAGGGTCTCGAGACGTTGTCGTTGCGCATCGAGCGGCACGTCGCCAACGCGCAGAAGGTGGCCGAGTGGCTCGAGGCGCGGGACGAGGTCGAGTCGGTCAACTACGCCGGGCTTCCCTCGTCGCCCTGGTACGAGGCCGGCCAGAAGTACGCACCCAAGGGCACTGGTGCCGTGCTCGCCTTCGAGATCAAGGGCGGCGTGGCGGCAGGCAAGAAGTTCGTCGACGCGCTCGAGCTGCACAGCCACGTCGCCAACATCGGTGACGTGCGCTCGCTGGTGATCCACCCAGCGTCGACGACGCACTCGCAGCTCAGCGGCGAGGAGCAGCTCGCCGCCGGCGTCACGCCCGGTCTCGTTCGACTGGCCGTCGGCATCGAGGGGATCGAGGACATCCTCGCCGACCTCGACGCCGGCTTCCGGGCTGCGAAGGGCGCCTGAGCCCGGTGCCCGCCTCGTCGCTCGTCCCTCCCGCCAGCGGTGCCTGGCGGGAGGGCGACGACGTGGGCGAGCGCCGATTCCACGACGTCGGTGCGGTGCGGCTCGAGCTCGGCGGCCGGCTCGACGACGTACGCGTCGCCTACGAGACCTGGGGCACCCCCAACCACGACCGGTCCAACGCCGTGCTCGTGCTGCACGCGCTCACCGGTGACTCCCACGTCGTCGGCCCGGCGGGACCCGGCCACCCGACACCGGGCTGGAGGGACGGGCTGATCGGTCCGGGCGCACCCATCGACACCCGCGAGTGGTACGTCGTGGCACCCAACGTCCTCGGCGGCTGCCAGGGCACCACAGGGCCGTCCTCGTCCGCCCCGGACGGACGCCCGTACGGCTCACGCTTCCCGCGGATCACCGTGGCCGACCAGGTCGCGGTCGAGGTCGCGCTCGCCGACCGGCTCGGGATCGGCCGGTGGGCCACCGTGATCGGCGGATCGATGGGTGGCATGCGCGCGCTGGAGTGGGCAGCAGGCGAGCCCGACCGGGTCGGCTCGGCGCTCGTCCTCGCCGTCGGTGCCGCCGCCACGGGCGACCAGATCGGGACGCAGGCGACGCAGGTCCTCGCTATCACCTCGGACCCTCGGTGGCGCGGCGGCGACTATCACGCCGAGGCGCCGGGTGACGGGCCGACCGCGGGGCTCGGCGTCGCCCGACGCATCGCGCACCTGACGTACCGCAGCGAGTACGAGCTGCAGGAGCGCTTCGCCAACCTCGCCCAGGATGGCGAGGACCCGCTCGCCTCCGGGCGCTACGCCGTGCAGTCCTACCTCGACCACCAGGCGGGCAAGCTCACGCACCGCTTCGACGCCGGCAGCTATGTCGCGCTGACCGACGCGATGACCACGTGGGACCTCGGCCGCGGACGCGGGGGAGTGGAGCGTGCGCTGCGCGACCTGCGCGTCCCCGTCGTGGTGGGCGGCATCGACAGCGATCGCCTCTACCCGCTCTACCTGCAGCAGCAGATCGCCGATCTCGCGGCGACAACGGTGGGCGGCCTGCGCGTGGTGGCCTCGCCCTACGGCCATGACGGGTTCCTCGTCGAGCGCGAGCAGGTCTTCGCCCTCGTCGAGGAGACGCTCGACCTGGCGCTGTCCGAGGCTGCCTGACCAGCTCAGCGCTGGCCGGGGTGCTCCAGGAGGTGCTCGCGCACGGCTCGGTGCAGCACCTTGCCGATGATCGAGCGAGGCAGCTCGTCGATGACATAGATCTGCCGGGGCACCTTGTAGCCGGTGAGGTGCTCGCGCGATGCGGCTCGCACCTCCTCCGGATCCAGGCGTACGCCGGGCTCCGCCACCACGGCGGCCACCACGCGCTCGCCGCCGGACCCGTCGGGTAGGCCGACCGCTGCCGCGTCGAGGACGCCGGGCACCCGGCGCAGCGCAGCCTCGACCTCGGACGGGTAGACGTTGAAGCCGCCGGTGATGATGAGCTCCTTGATCCGGTCGACGATGGTGAGGAAGCCTTCGTCGTCCATCACCACGACGTCCCCCGTGCGGATCCAACCGCCCTCGAGCAGCACAGCGGCGGTGTCCTCAGGTCGACCCCAGTAGCCGGCGAAGACCTGCGGGCCTCGGATGAGCAGCTCACCCGGCTCGCCGTGCGGCCGGTCGATGCTCGGGTCGCCCGGGTCGACGATGCGCACGTCGGTCGACGGGACCGGCACACCGACAGTGCCGGGACGGCGGGTGCCGGCGACCGGATTGCCGACGGTCACCGGTGAGGTCTCGGTCATTCCGTAGCCCTCGACCAGCAGGCCGCCGGTGACGGTCTCCCAGTGGTCGACGACCGGTGTCGGCAGCGACATGGCACCTGAGATCGCGAAGCGGATGGAGCGGAGGTCGACACCTCGGCCCGGCGCCGCGTCGGCGAGCGCCTGGTAGACCGGCGGCACGCCGGGGAGGAACGTCGCAGGGCGGCGTCCCATCGCCTCGAGGGTCTGGTCGAGGTCGAAGCGGGGAAACAGCACGAGGGTCGCGCCGATGCTCATCGCGAACGTGAGGCACAGGGTGAGGCCGTAGGCGTGGAAGAGCGGCAGCACGGCGTACACGACCTCGCTGCCGTCCTTCAGCCCTGGCACCCACGCGCGTCCTTGCGCGGCGTTGGAGCGCAGGTTGCGGTGGGTGAGGATCGCCCCCTTGGGCACGCCGGTCGTCCCGCCGGTGTACTGCAGCAGCGCGGTGTCGCTCGCGACCGGTCGTGGGTGCGATGCGGACAACGGCGTGCTCGTGGCGACGATGTCCTTCCACCGCAACGCTCCCGGCGCTGGCGCGGTCATCGCGGCGCGTGCGGTGCGGGCCTTGGCGATGGGCAGTCGCAACGCGAGCCGCTTGGCGAGCGGGAGCGCCGTGCTGAGGTCGACCGCGATGATCGTGGCGAGCCGGCACTGCGGTGCGACCTGCTGCAGCGTCGGCACCACCTTGTCCCACGCGATCGCGACCGTGGCTCCGTGATCGGAGAGCTGGTAGGCGAGCTCGGCTGCGGTGTAGAGCGGGTTGTGCTCGACGACGATCGCGCCGAGTCGCAGCACGGCGTAGAAGGCGACGACGTGCTGCGGGCAGTTCGGCATGACCAGCGCGACCCGGTCACCGGCCGCGATCCCCAGGCGGCGCAGCCCTTCCGCGGCGCACGCGACCTGCGCACCCAGCTCGGTGTAGGTGGTGGTCGCGCCGTAGAAGTCGAGCGCCGTGTGCCCGGCGTACGTCGTGACCGCAGTGTCGAGCAGGTCAGACAGTGTCTCGTCGGTCACCTCGATGTCCGCGGGCACCCCGGGCGCATAGCTCGACAACCACGGGCGGGAGCTGGTGGCCTCCACGGCAATCCTCCTGGCTGGTTCCTCCGTGCACCCTGTCACGACGGCCTTGAGTCCGGGGTGCGTCGGCAACATCGGCTGCCGCCCGCGACGTCGCGCTGCACGGCGTAGCGGCTTCAGGGCGAGACGTGACCCACGAGATAGTTGCCATTTCACCCGTTGACGGCGCATCGGCCTAGGATCGAAGTGCACCGGGGGAGACCCTGGCGCAGGTGGTGGGAGGCGCAGATGGTGAAGCTCACAGCCGGCGCGATAGTCGAGGCGCTGGGCACGACGACCTCGCTCAAGGATCGACCGGTCACTGACGTGACCTGGCGCCGAGCCACCCTCGACAAGCTCCCCTCCGACGTCGCCACCATGTTCAACGGGGTGGCCGACCGCTACGACGTCGCCAACGAGGTGCTCGCGCTCGGGCAGACCCGGGTGTGGCGTCGGGCGTTGGTCAACGCGGTCGAGCCGCAACCGGGCGAGACGATCCTCGACCTCGCGGCAGGCACCGGCACCTCGAGCCTGCCGATGATCGAGCGCGGCGCGCGGGTGATCCCGTGCGACTTCTCGCCCGGGATGCTCATGGTCGGCCACGAGCGTCGACCCAAGCTGCCCTTCACCGCGGGTGACGCGCTCAACCTGCCGTTCCGCACGGCGTCCTTCGATGCAGCGACGATCTCGTTCGGCCTGCGCAACGTCAACGACGCCACGATCGCGCTGAAGGAGCTCTTCCGGGTCGTGCGCCCCGGTGGACGTCTCGTCGTGTGCGAGTTCAGCCACCCGAGCTGGGGACCGTTGCGCAAGGCTTACTCCGAGTACCTCATGGGCGCCATCCCGCCGGTCGCGCGCGCGGTCGCGAGCAACCCCGATGCCTACGTCTACCTCGCCGAGTCGATCCAGGCGTGGCCGGACCAGCGCACCCTCGCGGGTTACCTGCGCGATGCCGGCTGGGCCGGCGTCGAGTGGATGAACATCCACGGCGGGATCGTCGCACTGCACCGCGGCACCCGACCGTGAGCCGCAGCTCGTCTCCGCGGTGAGACCCGCACCGTCGATGCGCAACTGGGCCGGCAACATCACCTTCACACCGGACCACGTGCACACGCCGACCTCGCTCGAGGAGCTGCGGCGTCTCGTGGTCGCCTCGCCACGCATCCGCGCTCTCGGGACCCGTCACTCGTTCTCCGATGTGGCCGATGGCCCCGGTGCACTCGTGAGCGTCGCGGCGCTACCCCGGGTGGTCGAGGTGGACACGGCTGCCTCGACCGTGCGCGTCTCGGCTGGCATCCGGTGGGGCGAGCTCGCACCCGAGCTCCACGAGGCGGGGTACGCCGTGCACACCCTCGGCTCGCTGCCGCACATCTCCGTCGCCGGCTCGGTCGCGACGGGAACCCACGGCTCCGGCGACACGAACGGCTGCCTCGCCACCGCCGTGGTCGGGCTCGAGCTGGTCTCGGCGTCGGGGGAGCAACGCCGGATCAGCAAGGGCGAGAAGGACTTCGACGGATCCGTCGTCGCTCTGGGAGCACTCGGGATCGTCACCGGGCTCACCCTCGCCGTGCAACCGACGTACGACGTGCGGCAGTGGGTCTACGAGGGGCTCCCGTGGCAGGTGCTCGTCGACGGCCTCGACGAGGTGATGGCGAGCGCGTCGAGCGTCAGCCTGTTCACGACCTGGCGCGGTCACGGCGCCGAGCAGGTGTGGGTCAAGCAGCGCACCGACGAGCGGGACGTCGACCTTGGCTGGACTGGTGCCGTGCCGGCCCCCGGTCCGCGCCATCCCGTGCCGGGCATGTCTGCGGAGCACTGCACGGAGCAGGGTGGCGTCGTGGGGCCGTGGTTCGATCGGGTGCCGCACTTCCGGCTGGAGTTCACCCCGAGCAGCGGCGACGAGCTGCAGTCCGAGTTCCTCGTTCCCCGTGCGCACGCCCGCGACGCTCTGCTCGCGATCGACGGGATCCGGGAGCGGATCGCACCGGTGCTTCAGATCGGCGAGATTCGCTCGGTGGCCGCCGACGAGCTGTGGCTGAGCCCGGCGTACGGGCGCGACAGCCTCGCCGTGCACTTCACCTGGATCTCCGACGTGGCCCGGGTGCTCACTGTGGTCGCGGAGGTCGAGCGCCTGCTCGCTCCGTTCGACGCGCGGTCGCACTGGGGCAAGGTCGTCACCGCGACGCTCGACCGTGCGCTCTACCCGCGCCTCGACGACTTCGCGGCCCTCGTCGCCCACCACGACCCGGCCGGTCGTTTCCGCAACGGCTACCTCGACCGCCACGTGCTGGCCTGACGCGTCGGGCGCACCGCGCGAGCAGGGTCAGGACGATCGCGACGACAAGGCCGGTGTCAGGGCCGGACGCTAGTGTCGCCCGGCTGTTGCGGTGCGTCGGCCGTCGCCACGGCGAAGGTGCGAGCGGCCGTGCGGCTCCAGGTGACCAGGGCGAGCACGCCGATCGCGATCTGCGGCACGAACGACGACGCTCGCCACACCAGGGTGGCGGCAGTCGCGTCGCCGGTGCTCACGCCCATCGCGGTGAGCAGGGCGATCATGAACGCATCGACGGTGCCGAGGCCGCCCGGCGTGATCGGGATCATGATGCCGATCTGTGCCACGGCCCAGGCGCCGAAGGCCACGAGGAAGGCGGTCTGCGTGCCCTGGCCCTCGACCCCGCGCAGGGCGGCGAAGAAGATCCCGAACTGACACAGCGACACGGCGACCTGCGACACGGTGATCACGTGCCAGCGTCGGCTCACGAGCGCGACGGTGTCGTTACGGAACGAGAGCACCATCGGGACGAGGTCGGGAGCGTCCTTCTTGACGAGCCCGAACAGCGGCTTGCCGACGGCATTGGCCCAGCCACCGATGCGGGCTGCCAGCGGCTCGCTGCGCATGACCAGCGCGAAGACCACGATCATCACGACGAGCACCGTGAAGCCCAGCACTCCGATGTAGACGTAGGGCCCGACCGAGATCGTGCCGGAGGCGGCGATCGCGGCGAGGCCGAAGATCGGCAGGGCGAGGGTGACGAAGACGCTCCAGACCCCGGTCGCGCCGATCGCAGCCGTCGCCACCGTCGGCGAGATCTTGTACGACGCGAGCATCGCGTACTGCACGCCGAGGCCGAAGGCCCCACCGGCGGGGATGCCGTTGCTGATCGCGAAGGCGCCCTGGTTGAGCTGGAACGACCGTGGATAGGGCAGGCCGGGCGCGGCTGCCATGAAGGGGAACCCGTAGACGGTGTTGTAGATCAGCACGGCGATCACGATGAGCGCGATGTCGAAGGCAGTCATCGCCTGGATGGCGACCCAGGCGTCCTCGTAGGAGCCGATCTGCGGGATCACCCGCAGGAAGATCAACGCCAGCGCGACCAGACCGATGACCGCGCCGATGATGGTCTTCTTCTTGTCCAGCGCCGGCCGCGGCCCCGCCGCCACGACGGCGTCGGACTGGTCGGTCGACGGCTCCTGGGTAGTCATGGGGTCAAACCTAGAGCGTCGGCGGATCAGTCGTCGCGATCCTCGACGTGCGAGAGTCGGTCAATGGAGGACGCGCAGATGTGGGCCCGCGAGCTGGGGGACGAGCCGTTCGTCGACCTGGTGAGCTTCCGCGCCGACGGCTCCGCGGCCCACACCCCGGTCTGGGTCAGCGGCGACGGCACGTGGTTGTTCGTCTCGACGTTCGGTGACTCCTACAAGGTGCGCCGGATCCGCCGTGACCCGCGGGTCGCGGTGGCCGCGTCTGACGGACCCGGGCGGCTGCTCCCCGGTGCGGTGTACGTCGCGGGCACGGCCGAGGTGCTCGACCACAGCGAGTTCCGTCCCGGCGTCCGGGGGCACCGCGCGAAGTACGGCCGGCACTTCTCGCTCATGTGGCCGGCTCGGTGGCCGTTGCGCCTCGTCGGCAAGAAGCGGGTGTGGATCGTCGTCCGCCCGACTCCCGAGGTGCCTCTCCCGCACATCGAGCCTCCGGTGATCCCTGGCCCTGCGGGCTGAGACGCCGCCGGCCTCCCGGGACCTCAGTCGCCGGTGGCCCCGTCGATGCACTCGCGGAGCAGGTCGGCATGGCCGTTGTGCCGGGCGTACTCCTCGATCAGGTGCAGGTAGAGCCAGCGCAGGTCGAGCTCGGTCCCGCGCGACAGGCTGCGGAACGTGGTCTCGAGCGGGAGGCCGGCTGCGGCCGCGTCGCCTGCGGCGCACTCGCGGGCGTACACCGCGAACACCTCCTCGGCCGGCATCGAGTCGAGGTCCTCGAAGTCGCCCTCGAGGTTGTCCTCCGGGCCGAAGAACCCGTGGGCGGGCACCCCGGTCAGGTTGCTGCGGAACCACCACGCCTCGACCTCGGCCATGTGCCGTACGAGCCCGAGCAAGGACAGGCGCGACGGCTCGACGCTGCGCTGCGCGAGCTGCTCATGGGTCAGACCGGAGCACTTGGAGAGCAGGGTCTGGCGATGGAAGTCGAGCCACCCCTGCAGGGCGGCGCGCTCGTCGACGAGACGCGGAGAGGGAGCACGGTCGATCTCGGGAGCGGTCCAGGTCATGGCAGCCATCCTGGACCCCCAGCGGTGCGGGTGACAGCAGGTTGCAGCCCGAGCCAGAACATCGCACCCCCGGTGCATCCACCGGAGCGGCCCCGGGCGAAGAACGCAGCGAGAGTCCGGATCGACCGGCTCCCTACCCCCCAGGAGCGACCTTGAACCTCCGCCACCGCACCGCTGCGCTGACCGCGGCCGCCGCGCTCGCCGTCTCGGGCCTCGCGCTCGCCCCGGCCGCCCAGGCCGCGACCCCCACGGCAGCCCCGGCGGTCGTGCCGGCCGCCACCGGGACCACGTCGCTCGCGTCGATCCTGCTCGCCGACTACGGCTTCGACAAGAACTGGAACGACTACGACCTCGTCACCAAGGCCGTCGTCGCAGTCCTCACCGCCAAGCCGAACTCACCGGTGAAGGCCCTGACCGACGGCACCGTCGCGCTCACCGCCTTCGTCCCGAACGACCGCGCCTTCCAGATCCTGGTGAAGTCGCTCACCGGCAAGACCCTGACGCGCGAGCGTTCGGTCTTCGGCGCGGTCGCCTCCCTCGGCATCCCCACGATCGAGGCTGTGCTGCTCTACCACGTCGTGCCCGGCGCGACGATCGACTCCGCTGCCGCGCTCAAGGCAAACGGCGCCAAGCTGACGACTGCGGGCGGCGGAACCTTCACCGTCCGGGTGCACCCAGGCCCGATGATCTCGCTGCGCGACAAGGACCCCAACGCGCGCAACCCGCGCGTCATCCTCTCGCAGCTCGACATCAACAAGGGCAACGCGCAGATCGCCCACGGCATCGACCGCGTGCTCCGTCCGATCGACCTGCCCTCGAAGTCGCGGGTCAGCTGACCCACCCGAGACGAGGCCCCGACCGCGGTTGCGGTCGGGGCCTCGTCGTCTCGTGCGATCAGTCCGTGGGCGCCGAGCTGACGGGCTCGACCGGGCGTATGCCGGCTCCGGTGCTGGGCAACGCCGCCAGCGGAAGCTCCACCGTGACGAGCGCCCCGCCCGACTCGGCGTTCGCGACCACGAGCGTGCCGCCGTGCGCCTCGACAACAGCCTTGCCGATCGAGAGGCCGAGACCGCTGCCCCCGGTGGCGCGGGACCGGCTCGCGTCGCCACGGGCGAACCGTTCGGTGGCCCGGGGGAGCAGCTCGAGGGGGAAGCCGGGGCCGTCGTCGCGCACCTCGAGCCGTGCGTGCTCCCCGGTGCTGACCACGGTCGCCGTCACTGCCGTTCCGGCGGGCGTGTGGGCACGGGCGTTGGCCAGGAGGTTGGCGACCGCCTGGTGCAGCCGTACGCCGTCACCGATGACGACGACCGGCTCACCGTCGCCTTCGACCGACCACTGGTGATCCGGTCCGGACGTAGCCGCCTCGGCGACGGCGTCGCCGACGAGGGCGCGCAGATCGAGCTCGTCATGCTCGAGCGGTCGCTCCTCGTCGAGTGAGGCGAGCAGCAGCAGGTCCTCGACGAGGAGACCCATCCGGCTCGCGGCGGCCTCGATCCGCTCGGCCGCGTGCCGGGACGCCGCCGGGTCGGACTGCGCGCCGCGACGCATCAGCTCGGAGTAGCCACGCACGGCGGCCAGCGGCGTGCGCAGCTCGTGGCCGGCGTCGGACACGAACCGACGCAGCCGGTCCTCGGTGTCGGCGCGGGTGCGGAGCGAGGACTCGACGTGGTCGAGCATGGCGTTGACGGCGAGGCCCACCTGCCCCACCTCGGTGGTCGGGATCGGGTCGGGGACCCGGGCCGGGATCGCGACGTCACCACGCTCGAGCGGCAGCCCGGCCACCTCGCTCGCGGTCTCTGCGACCTCGTTGAGCGGGCGCAGGGACCGGCGTACGAACCAGGTGCCGACCATGCCGACGAGCAGCAGCGCCAGCACGACCGCGACCACCTCGACGACGAGCAGGCGTCCCGCGACCTCGTCCGCGCGGGACAGGGGCAGCACCGCGACGAGGCTGACGGTCTGCCCCCCGTCGGAGAGCTGCACGGCCGACGCGCGACTCGTGCCGAGACCGGTGATGTCGACGGTGACCGGGGCCGCGTCGGATGCGGTCGGCACCGCGGCGAGCTGCGCGGCGTCAGCGGGGTCGAGCGGCGTGGGTGCGGGAGCTCCCGGGAAGCTCGGCCCGAGCGGCGTCGCCGTGCCGTCTGCGGAGACCACGACGATGGTCGCGCCCGCGGACGACCAGGCCTGGACGAGATCGTTGACCCGGCCGCGGTCGTCCTGCTGCGCGAACAGGCGATCCCTCGGCGTGGTGAGGCTCGTGTCGACCTGGTCGACCATCCAGGCCCGCAGGGCGATGAAGGTCGCGGACGCGACCACCACGAGCGCCACGGTCATCACCGCGAGCAGGCCCACGACCAGACGCCGACTCAGGGGCAGGGCGGCCCAGCGGGACGGCGCGCGCTCAGCCACCCGCGTCACCCGAGCGCGGCGGACGCAGCACGTAGCCCACGCCGCGCACGGTGTGGAGCAACGGCTCGTGGTCGGCGTCGACCTTGCGGCGCAGATAGCCGACGTACTGCTCGACGATGTTGCTGCGCCCGGCGAAGTCGTAGTGCCAGACGCGGTCGAGGATCTGGGACTTGCTCACGACCGTGCGCGGGTTCTGCATGAGGAAGCGCAGCAGGTCGAACTCGGTGGGGGTCAGGTCGACGAGCACGCCGGCCCGGTGCACCTCGTGGGTCAGCTCGTCGAGGGTGAGGTCGGCGACGCGCAGCATCGCACCACGCTCGTCGAGCCGACCGGTGCGCCGCAGCACGGCCTGCAGGCGGGCGAGCAGCTCCTCGAGGCTGAACGGCTTGGCGATGTAGTCGTCGGCGCCCGCGCGCAGCCCGGCTATCCGGTCGCGGGTCTCGCCGCGCGCGGTCAGGAACACCGCGGGCAGGTCCGGCTGGTCGGCGCGGAGCCGGGCGAGCAGTCGTACGCCGTCGTCGCCGGGGAGCATCACGTCGAGGACGGCGATGTCCGGACGGAAGTCGCGCGCGATGCGGACCGCCTCGTCGGCATCGCCCGCAGTCATCGTGCGGCACCCGTCGAAACGCAGAGCGGTGGAGACGAGGTCGGCGAGGTCGGGCTCGTCGTCGACGACGAGGACCCGCACCGGTGGGACACCGTCGGCGGCGCGCAGATAGCTCTGCGGCTGCTCGGTCTCCTCGTTGCGGCTCACGCGGATCATCCCTTCCCCCGGGTGTCGAACGCCGGCCCCCAGGCCGTCGCGGTGTCGGCGTCCACGACGTACGCCGACCATCCTGGCAGTGCGGAGAACCAGGCGGCGCCGGTGGAGTCGGACGCGGCACCGCTCGCGCGACGGGTGCTCGAGGCGCTGCTCATGCATCAACTGTGGCGAGCGAACCTGTGAGTCCGGTGTGAGGGCGGTGAGGCGCTGCGACGAGCCGCGCCCCCGCTCGCGCGATCTCGCCGGCCCGCTAGGGTCGAGCCATGATCACGAAGGTGGGGAACCGCGCTGTCGTCGTCGTCGTGTCGGTCCTGCTGCTCGGGTCCCTGCTCGTCGCGGTGTTCGTCGGGATCCGCTGGTTCTGACCCGGACGCCTAGAAGTGGAAGGGCTTCGGCGGCGCGCTGAACGTGGCGCGCGGGCACGTGGTCAGGCTCAGCCCGCCGAAGGCCAGCGCCTCGTCGCACAGCGACGACACGTTGTAGCCGAGAGCGGTGCCGTGCGCGGTGACGGTGACCCGGTAGATCGTGATCTCGTAGCGGGACGGAGTGCCGTACGCGACCTGGATCGTCCCGATGAGCTCGGAGGGCACCGGGTCGCCGTCTGCCACCCAGGGCGCGTCGTACCGCGCCCAGCGCGACGGGTCCGCGAGCCAGTGGCCGCCGAGCTGCACGTCGCGCAGCGCGAGCTCCATCAGGATCGCCCGGGCCGACTCCTCGGGGACGATGGCCGCGGGCCGGATCACCTCGGTGACGAGGCCCTCGTCGTACATCTCCGTCATGAAGATCTCGGAGTCGGTCACCGGTCACCTCCCGTGCGGGCGTGGACGCCCGTCGTGTCCCGCGACGAAGCGGTCCATAGGGGGCTATCGGCAGATCGGGGCCGGTCCTGAAGTGTCGCCGGCAGGAAATCCGCGCTGGTTCGCTCTCGGCGGCTCCCGAGCGGCTCCCGAGCGGCTCTGAAGCCACTCCGAGCAGCGCACGGTAGTCAAATGATCACACGGCGTGTCGCAGGCGTGACCTCTGGTGCCACTGGGTCGGACGGGGTTAGGGTGGCCCTCATCCGGACCAGGATTCCGCGAGCCCGCTGGGGAAGGCGTCGCTCGAGGAGGAGGTCCGATGATGGCCGATCACGGCAGCACGCGCAGCGTGCGCCCCGACGCGCGGGTGGTCACCCGCGGCGTCGTGTTCGTGCATTCCTGTCCCCGGGCGCTCGCTCCGCATGTCGAGTGGGCGCTCGCCGACATCCTCGATGCACCCGTGCACCTCGACTGGCGGGCGCAGC